>JAAYBA010000047.1 GCA_012719085.1 Planctomycetota bacterium | reverse complement strand
TCGCTGTACATGACCCCCTTGAGGCCGCCCATGACGACGTAGGCTGCGATGATGACGCTGAAGACCAGAAGCGCCACATTGTAGTCGATGCCGAACTGCGTCGAGATGAACTCACAGCCCCCGATCAGAACAGCGGCGGCATACAACGGAATGAACAGAAAGATGACCAGCCCCGCGAAGACCTGGATGAATCGGCTGTCGAAGCGACGCGCCAGCAACTCAGGAAATGTGTGCGCATCGAGCCGATGACCCATGCGCCTGGCCGCGGGCGCCAGAAGAACGAAGGCAATGAAGATGCCAACGAAAATGTTGCAGAACGTCAGCCAGAGCACGCTCATGCCGAACAGCCCGGCGACCCCGCCGAATCCGACAATTGCACTGGTCGAAATGAATGTGGCCCCATAGCTCATGGCCATGACGAACGGATGCGTCTTGCGCCCCGCCACGAGGTAGTCCGCCGCCGTCTTTGTTCGCGTGTACCCGAGCCACCCCAAGAACACGACGAGAAGAAGGTAGAGCAGAACGACCAGGATCTCGGCGAGTCCAACGGCCTGTGCCAACAGCATTTTGCAGTCCTCCAAGTGAAAGCCTACAACGATCTACGCTCGATTCCTTCCTCGGCGGTGGCGCGGAATGGGCAGGAGGCCGCGAAGGAAGGTCCAGACAACGGATGCACCACAGGAACCACTGGAAAAGACCAAGTCCGTCGGCTCTCGCCCCGCCGTCGAATCGGACTGCCCCGTTGCTTGCATCTATCTTCTCCCCTCGCCATAACCGCTCCGTCCCACGTGAACCACGCCGACCCGACGCCGGGTCACAGTTCGTCTTCCACCCGCTTTTCCTGCTCGGCCCACTGCACGTCCTCTGCACGGGGTTTGTCCTCTCCGCGATTCCAATTGATCAGGCCGTACACGACACAGAGGGCGGAACTGGCGATGCAGAGCAGATACACGGCGGAAACGCCCTTGTCCTCGATTCCGAACATAGCTGAAGCTCCCGACAGTTCTTCGATAAACGGCAACCAATGTGCATAGTACTCTAATCGGATAAGGATACCCGGAAACAGCAGAAAAACCAAGCGTTTTTCCGGACAACACCATAAAATCTGCTATATACGGCCGTCCTGCCATCCTGCCCAAAATGCGTCGACGGCGTCTATGGGCCGCCCTTCAGGCCCCTCCGGACGGCCGGATATCAATCACACTTGACAAACAGGTCAGGCCTCGCTCAGCAGATCGCGGGCGTTCAGGCAGAGGATGCGCGACAGCCTTGGCTCGCCCAGATCCAGGGCCCTCAGTTGCGACAGAGTGGCCGCCTGATCGGTCCAGGGGCTGTCCGTCCCGAACAGCAGATACTCGGCCGGGTGGGCCATGAGCATTTGCCGCGACATCGCCGGCCCGAGGTCTTCCATGGCCATGGAGATCTCCATATAGACGGGTCGGCCCAGAAGATGCTGCCGTACCTCATCCCACTGCTGCCAGGCCCCCAGGTGTGTTACGACGAGCTTCAGCGATGGGTACTGCTCGCTCACCTGCCGCAGCGCCCTGGGGTCGGCGCGTCGCTGGCGAGGGAAGGCAATGTCGAACCCGGTATGGACCACCAGCAGAAGGCCCCGTTCGCTCACCCGCTGGTAGTACTCGGCCATCGAGTCCTGGGCGACATAGAAATCCTGGTAGTACGGATGCAGCTTGACGCCGAGAAACCCGTCGTCCGCAATTCTGTCGATTCGCTCGATTCTCTTCGGATCGGCCGGATGAACCGATGGAAATGGAATCAGACGCTCCGAACGAATCTCCCGGCACCAGTCAAGAATCGGGTCGAACTGTTCGGTCTTCGTCGCAATGCAGCAGACCACGCTGCTGTCGATTCCGACCTGATCCATTGACCCAAGCAGCGAGCTGACAGTGCCGTCGAGATAGGCCTGGATCCCAGGGGCCTCCGCCAGGAGGGCTTTCATTGCACGAGGCGCCAGCGCATCGGGAAAGGCATGGGAGTGAAAGTCGATGATTTGCTGCGACACGGTTTCGTATTCTCCCAGAGATCGCGACATACTTGTCCGGCACAGATCGCCGCACCGGATCGGATCATCTTAGCCATCCCAACGCACGCCCATCAATCATTTTTGCGACTTGTGCGCTATCGAGAGCAACATTGATCGACGAGGCGTCATCCGGTAGTATCCCGGTGTACGGGGGCATACTGCCCCATGGCCGCGTTTCTGTCTGGAGGTATGTCATGCGTACGATCAAGGAGTTCTTCAAGAACGACAGGTTTGCCGAGCACAGCGGAATTGAGCTTCTGGAGGTCGGAGAGGGACGAGCCAGAGCCCGGATGAAGATCGAAGACCGTCACCTCAACGGTGTCAACGTGGTCCACGGAGGCGCCATCTTCACGCTGGCCGACCTGGCCTTCGCCGCGGCCTCCAACTCACATGGGACAGTCGCCGTCGCCATCAACGCCAGCATCTGGTATGTCAAGGCCGGGCTCGCGGGGACCCTCTTCGCCGACGCACGCGAGGTCTCGCTGAACCCGAAACTCGCCACCTATTCGATCGAAGTGACCGACGATGCCGGCGAGATCATCGCGGTCTTCGAGGGCATGGTCTACCGCAAGAAGCAGTCGATTTCCCCCGACGCCTGTTGATTGAGCCCGGCAATGGCCGACAAGCCCATGCAGAGCAAGCTGTCGCCGTCGGCGATCCGACGTCCCTTGCTGCGATGGTTCGACAGAGAGGCCCGTGACCTGCCCTGGCGAAGGACCCACGATCCGTACGCCATCTGGGTCTCGGAGATCATGCTCCAGCAAACCCGCGTCCAGGCCGCCGTGCCGTACTACGAGCGATTCATGCGACGCTTTCCTACGGTACAGAAGCTGGCCGCGGCGAGGATCGATTCGGTTCTGAAGCTCTGGGAGGGACTCGGCTACTACTGCCGGGCCCGGAATCTACACAGGGCCGCCGAGGAAATCGTCACTCGATTCGGCGGCCAGCTCCCCGAAACGCGATTGGAGTTGCTCTCGCTGCCGGGAATCGGCGCGTACACCGCCGGCGCCATTTCCAGCATTGCCTTTGGCCAAAGGGAACCTCTCGTCGATGGCAACGTAACGCGCGTGCTTTGCCGGGTCTTTTGCGTTCGCAGGAACCCCAAAGAGGCGGCGGTGCAGAAGAAGCTCTGGTCGCTTGCCGAGGAGCTGCTGCCTGCCACCCGGCCGGGCGACTTCAACCAGGCCCTGATGGAACTGGGGTCCGAAATCTGCCTGCCGAAGAATCCGCGGTGCGAGGTGTGCCCGCTCCGCAAAGTCTGTCTGGCCAGGCTCCACGGCGAACAGGCCCGCTTGCCCGTCCGCTGGCGGAAGAAGCCCATACCCTGCCATACGGTAGTCGTGGGCGTCATCGAGCGGGACGGCCGAGTCCTGATCGACAAACGCCCCAGCGGAGGATTGCTGGGCGGGCTGTGGGAATTCCCGGGGGGTAAGGTGCGACCAGGCGAATCGCTCGAAGAGGCACTGCATCGCGAGGTGCTTGAGGAGATCGGTATCGGCATCCGTGTGGGCGAGCTCATCGCGACCGTCGATCACGCCTATTCGCACTTTCGCATCCGTCTGCATGCCTTCCGCTGCACGTACGCGTCGGGAACGCCCCATTGCCTCGGCTGCGACGCGATCAAATGGGTCCGGCCGGACAGTCTGGGGCGATACGCCTTCCCGGCTGCGAACAAGAAGATCATCCGAGCCCTGTTGGATGAAAAGTGAGCCGGACGCGAATGGTCTTGACGACATTCGGTCTTGTCTGCAGTATTCGATCCCACTATCATGGGGCTGATCGACACCTGTCCACCGCAAAGGAGGCTGCTATGATACGCCAAAGAAATATCGCACTTATCCTCATCATTTCGCTTCCACTGATCGCCGCGACCGTCTGGGCTCAGGACGTTCCCGGAGTCGTCATCAACCACATTCCCGCCTCGTCGCAGATCTACATCGGTTCGCCCGGCATCGCCGTTCTTCCCAACGGCGACTACATCGCCAAGCACGACCAATTCGGCCCCCGCTCGACCGAGCACGGCCGGGCCGTTACCGAAGTCTTCGGGTCCTCTGATCGAGGCGCCTCGTGGTCGCGGCGGGCTGTCGTACAGGACATGTACTGGGCCAGTGTGTTCACCCACAAGGACGCCCTATACCTCCTGGGCACCAGCAAAAACCACGGCGACGTGGTGACCCGCCGTTCGACGGATGGGGGCCGGACCTGGACCGAGGCCAAAGACAAACGGTCAGGCCTGCTGATCGACGGCGGCAAGTATCACTGCGCCCCGGTGCCCGTGCTGCTGCACAACGGCCGGCTCTGGCGGGCAATGGAGGACGCAATGGGGCAAGGCGGCTGGGGCCGGCACTTCAACGCATTCATGATGTCCGTCCCCGCAGATGCCGATTTGCTCAACGCCGACAACTGGATTGTCAGCAATCGTATCGGCCGTGACCCTACATGGCTCGACAACACGTTCGGCGGCTGGCTCGAAGGCAACGCCGTCGCGACGCCTGAGGGGCGGATCGTCAACATCCTGCGCGTGGAGACCAAACCCGACGGCGGAAAGGCAGCGGTCATTCAGATCAGCCCCGATGGCAGGACGGCCGCGTTTGCCCCTGAGTCGGGGTTCATCGACTTCCCCGGCGGCGCCAAGAAGTTCACGATCCGCTTCGATCCGGCATCGAAGCTCTACTGGACCCTGTCCAACCCGGTCCTGCCCCGACACAAGGACTCCAATCCCGGTCGCGTCCGCAACGCCCTGGCGCTGATGTCCAGCAAGGACCTGCGGCATTGGACCATCCGCTGCATCCTGCTGTACCACCCCGACATCGAGAAACACGGGTTCCAGTATGTCGATTGGCTTTTCGAGGGGGACGACATCATCGCCGCCTCTCGGACCGCCCACGGCCAGGGAGCCAACGCCGCACACAACCAGCACGATGCCAACTACCTGACCTTCCATCGGTTCGGCGACTTCCGTACGCTCACGATGGCGGATTCCGCACCGGACGCCCGGGCGGGTGAAGCCGCCTGGCAGCCGCCCGATACGGATTAGCCGCCCCTGCCAACTGACCAAGAGTTCCGAGGCGGACGCTCTGTCGGCTCCTACCGGGTGCGCGTCGTTGCCATTGGCGACGCAGGCCACAGTCGGATGCGGTCGATGTACAACGTATCGCGATCGTCATCCGGTTGGCTCGAGTCCATCCCATCCCCGACACCGATCGTCAAGGCCGCGACAGCCGTCAGATCGACACCGGCGCCGGTCAAGTCGGACAGAG
>JAAYBA010000046.1 GCA_012719085.1 Planctomycetota bacterium | reverse complement strand
GGCCGGTCTGCCCGTCACGTATGGCGCGTTTGGTACGGGCGACAGACCCTCGCTGCTCGGTTCAGTGGCGAGGAATGCGGCGTCGGACTGGCAGTTCGTCGGGGACGGGATTTGGGCCACGGGTGACGCGCAGGGGGCGCTGTCGGTCGATGTGGGCAACATCATCTTCGATCACGGGGCGGCCGTCGGGGTCAAGAAGTGGAGCCGCGACACGCTTCAGGAGCCGGGGGACTACTTCTACGAGCTCGATGCAAAGCGCGTACTGCTCCGCTCGGACGGGAATCCTGCGGATCGCCATCGCAGCATCGAGTTGGCCCTCAGAAAGCACATCATCGACCAGAGCGGCAAACGGTACGTCACTTACGAGGACCTGGACCTTCGATGTGGAGCGGCGCACGGCATCGGCGGTTCCGGCGTCCAGCACATTGTCGTACGTCGATGCGATCTGTCGTACATCGGCGGCGGGCATCAGCACACCACGGCCGACGGCCGGCCGGTGCGCTACGGAAACGGGATCGAGTTCTGGTCCAGCGCCGGCGACTGCCTCGTGGAAGACTGTCGCCTGTGGGAGATCTACGACGCGGCCCTGACCAACCAGGGCAGCGGCACCAACGTCCAGGAGAACATCACCTATCGCCGCAACGTGATCTGGAACTGCGAGTATTCGTTCGAGTACTGGAATCGGGACGAGTCCAGCCGCACGCACAATATTCTATTCGAGCACAACACCTGCGTCGATGCCGGCTATGGGTGGGGGCACGGCCAGCGGCCCGACCGCAACGGGCGACACGTGATGTTCTACGACAACACCGCCGCAACGAGCGACTTCGTCGTCCGCTATAATATCTTCTGTAATGCGACCGACAGTGGCCTGCGTCTGCACGGTCGCGACTGGACGGCCGCCCTGACACTGGATGCGAACTGCTGGTACCAGCGGGACGGCGCCCTGCTGCTGTGGGGACGGACATCCGTTGGGGCTGACGAGTTCTTCGACCACCAGCGGGCGCGGGGGTTTTCGACGAATGCCCTGGTGGTTGAGCCGGAGTTTGTCGATGCCGCCGCAAGAGACTACCAGTTGACGCCGGGCTGCTCGCTGCGGAAGCTGCGGAACAACGGGGTGCCCGTCGGCGCACTGCCCTGAACGTTTGGACGCCAAGACATCCCCGGCGGGCTGCAACGGGCGATCATTTCTTGTCTGCCTTGCTGTCCTCGGCGGCGGAGGCCGACAGGAGGTGTTCGTACTTCTCGGCCTCATCGTCGTACCAGACGGTGATGCGGTAGAAGTCGTCGCTGATGCCCTTGGCCTCAGAAATCGAGATGATCCGGAAGCACTTGAGTTCGCTGTTGCAGTACTTGACGACCTTCTTCTTCAGCTCGTCGGCGTCTCCGGAGAACGCCGGGCGGGTGAATTCCTTGAACTGGATCGCCATAATCGCTCCTTGCATCGGGTTGTTCGGCCAAGGCCCAACGGCCTGCCTGCACGCCGCCATTTTGGCCGGGATAGCGGGAGAATTCAAGGGCCAACGTCGAAAGACGAGTCTGGAAACAGGGATGGCCGGCACGATCTGCGGTTTTCCACAGCACATGCCGGCCGCCCTACGCCCGCGTAGCCGCTTGGTCTGAAATCCTGACCTCCGAACGCGATATAAGCGTCTGACATCCGGCTGATGTGGATGGTCTTTTGGCGAGTTTTCCAAAAAAAAGTCTAATTTTTCGTCCCCCGCCGGCCGGGCGATCGTGTCAGTCCATCTCGTCGTAGGAATACAGAATGCCGTCGAGGCGGTCGTACAGGGCATCGAGGGCATATTCCAGCTCTCCGTCATGGCAGTCGTTCGCAGCGGTTACGATGCAGCCAAGCAGGTCCTCAAGCTCCGCCAGTGTCACGTCGATTTGCTGTCTTCCACCGGATAGAACGGCCTGCCCGAACCGATGATCGTCGGCGAGGGCGTGTTGGACAATGAGCTTGTACTGGCCCCGCAGCAAGGGGACGGGGACTCTCTGGCCGCGTTTGATCTTCTCCGACATCCCTGTCCTTTCACGCAGGCCGACGGGCCGCAGGCAGGTCGGCCGCACAAAGACCATAGATGCGCCCTTCGCTTCGCCCCCACAGACTATCACCGACCTTGGCGGGACAAGCAAGACAAAACGGTGCAGGAACAAATCAGATCTTCGTTTTGGGATCTGCCCGGCGAAAGGCGAAGTAACTGAGCGGGGGGTCGCTGCGCCACGAGGCCCGGGCACATAGACCCCCCGATGCTTCCCGCCCTCCCACAGCCGCATGCCTCGATACACTCCACTCGCGTTCAAGGCGTCCGCCGACGGCGCATGTGGATGCCCTTTTTCAAAAAAACGAGAAAAAGTTCATACCATTGGCGCGACGGGTGGTTGATCGAGCGGAGAGATTCTGCGTAAAGGCTTGCTGCAAAAGTCCTTATGGGTTGTCTCCTGAGGCGGGGGAGCCGCCGTCTTGCAGCCAGCCTTCGGCAAATCGCGCATATTTGATCGTCTTCGCCGGCCCTTGGCCACGGTCATTCCGGTGAAAGCTGTAAATGACGTGCAGGACGCCGTCCCGGCCCTGGATGATGGAAGGGTAATGGCTTCGCGTCGCGGCCGAGCCCCGCAGGTCGCGTTCCAAGTGCCGGGTGCGGGTCCAGGTCCCGCCCTGGTCGGCCGACAGCGATACGGCAAGGCTGTGCCGTCCGTCTTCCGTGTCGTTGTAGGCCAGGACCCAATGTCCGTTGGCCAGGGTGACGACATCGGCGCCGGAACCCGGATTGGGCAGTTTGCTGTCGCGGACGGGGCTCCAGGTGGCCCCGGCGTCGGTCGAGCGGCTGACGTGCAGGCGGGCAGGGGGCGGGCCGTTGTCCCGCATGTAGGCGGTTAGAGCCCCATCGGGTCCGCGGGCGATGCTGGGCTGGATGTTACCGGCGGCGACGAGCGGTTCGCTGAACGCCCAGTTCTTTCCTCCGTCGTCGGTGATCGCCATCAGGGAGAAGCTGAACCCATCAGAGTAGAGCGGCACGACGATTCGGCCGCTGTCGAGAACGACCGCCTTGTTCTTCGTTTGCCAGCCCATCCGGCGAAAATAGGGGTACCCGAGAGGCTGGTCGATTCGCCGGCTGGTATCGTCGACGAGAATGCCCTTTCGCACCATGTCCCGGCCGCCTGCCTTGGCGAGCAGATCGTCGCGCCAGGTGTCGAGGCGCCCGGCAGCCGCCTGTGCTGTGCCCTGTTCGGTCAGGTACTGCTTGTATCGCTCGATCTGGCGTTCGACGGAGCGGATGAAGCGGTCGTTTGGCTGGATGCCTCGCTCAGCCTTGTCGCCCGGCTTGACGTGGAGCACGTCCTGCCAAGCCCAGTGGGGCGGGCCGTTGTCTCGCTCCAGGTCTTCGCTGATTCGGTACTTCAGCAGCGAGGTCTCCCACTGGTTGGCGATGACCGTGTACCACATCAGCCAGAGGCGGCTCCGGGAATCCATGAAAAGGATGGGGTTGATGTCGGGGAAGCCCGGCGTGTCGGCCATGACGAACGGCTCGCTCCAGCGGTCTGCGCCGCGTTTCAGCCGCGAGCCCATGATTGCGACGTCGTCAGCCCACCGCTCGCCCGAGCCCTGGAACCACGCCGCCAGCAGGTCGCCGTTGGGAAGCTCCACGATCGTCGAACCGTGCACGTGCTCGGCGACATACGGGAAGATCTCCATCGTCACGAGGGCGTCTTCTGCGGCGGCGCCGTTGGCGGCGGCAAGCAAAAACAACATAGCAGTCGAAGCGAGGCGAAAAGTGTCCATCGTTGCCTCCTTTGTGCGGTGACTATAGCGTGACGATCTCCTCCAGCGTGATGTGGAAGAGGATGTCCTGTCCGGCCAGTGGATGGTTGCCGTCGACGACGATCTCGGTGTCCGTGACCTGAATGATCGTGGCATTGACGACTTCGTAGTTCTCGGCCGGCAGGCGGAGCCGCTGGCCCACGCGCGGGGTGATGCCTTCGGGCAGGTCCTTGCGCGGGATCACCTCGACGCGGTCTTCATCGCGCGGGCCGTAGGCCCTGTCTTTGGGCACGACCACGGTCCTGGACTCGCCCGGCGTCATGCCGATGACCGCCTTCTCGAGGGCGGGCAGCATATCGCCGTGGCCGATGATGAACTCAACCGTCCCGCCGTCCGGCGCCAGTTCGAATTCCCGGCCGTCGGTCAGCCGGCCGGCACAACGCATTCTGACGATGTCGCCTTCGGCGACGCGTGCCATACGACTCTCCTACCGGGTCGGCGTCCCGGGAATCCTGTGGCTCCTCACCTGGCTTCGATGCGAATCGTGTGGCGAACCGGGACGAAAGCAGCCGCGACCGCCTCCGCCAGCGGGGCACGGGTTTTCTCCGTCAGCGCGGCTGTCATGTCCATGTCCACCCGACCTTCCGGACCATGGAACAGCGTCTTGACCTGCCGGGTCTCGTAGACTTGCTTGGCGGCCACGGCCTCATCGACACGATGGAAGACCTCACTGAACGGATTGATCTCGAAATCGGCGGCCAGATTGACGCCGGCCCTCAGTTGGGTCGCTGTGTAGCTCTTCGACGTTTCGCCCCACGTGATGCGGCAGCCTCCGGCTGGGGCGTTCTTGACGATGAGCGAGAAACGGTTCAGGTCTTCGTTGAACGGCACGAGCGTCATGCCGGAGCGGATGCTCGAATCGACATCGGCCGGCCCGGTGGCGCAGTATGGGTACCGGCTGCTCTCGACCTCCACGCGGCCCGACTCGGCCGAGAGGAGGCGATGGCCCTCGGAGGCCGCAGCCTGCCCGTTGGCCATGTCTACCGTAATAGTCCCAATCTGTCCGTCGAGCCCCATCGCGCGAAGGAAGGCATAGGCCATCACGAGGTGGCCCGCCCAGCCCGGATGGACGCCGTCTTTGCCCGCGATCATGTAATCGTCGCCGTAACGACGCTTCGCCTCGAATCCCTGGACCAGCATCGGAACGAACACGTCGGCGAAGCCCACCTGTTCCTGTTCGGCCAGCCGTACGTCAATGTTGCGAAACTCCGAGAGGCTGCGGTTCAGGTCGTCAATCGTGCCCTGGGCACGCTGGACCCACGACGGCATCTTGCCGACGGTGCCGGCCGAGCCCTGAATCACCCGCACGCCATGCTCTTTGAAGGTGCGGATGATCGACAGCGACGCGTCGCGATAGACCTGCCCGAACTCGTCCTTGTAGGGCTGGTAGTTGTGGTCGTTCATCGCATAGCACGTCGTCGCGATGGTCGGGTCGAATCGCAGCACGTCGTTGGCCATCCTCGCCTGGAAGCCGGGGGCCTTCTCGCCGCTCCAGCCGAACTGCCGGACGGTGACCTCGAGCTGCGGCACGCAGACCGTCAGGTAGGTCTCCATGATCCGCGAGTACATCTTCTGCTCGGTGATCGAGTCGCCGCAGATGGCCAGCCGGTCGCCCGGTTTGAGCAGCAGCCCCTCGACGGGCGGCGCCTTGAGCGGCTTGTAGGCGGCAAAGTAAGGATCGGAGGGTAACGATTCGTATTCCTGCGCCAGGAGCGGAGAAACACCAATCACGATGAGGATCAAGAGTGACATCATGTGCTTTTTCATGGGCACCACTATAGCTGGGGGGATGCGGAGCGGCAACAGAAAAGCCTGGAAATCGGTGTACGACTCCGGATAGGATGAGGCCCGGCGTCTCGACGATTCTTGTTTGGGTTTGGGGTATCGATATGGTCGCATGCTATAGGGTTGCCACGGGGATTCTGGTGGTTCTGGCGGTTTCGGCCGCATCGGCGGCGGTGGAGTCTCCGCTGGAGTTTGATTCTTCACAGGGCAAACTCAACGAATGCTTTGCGTGGGCCAAGGGTCAGGCGATGGCGTATGCCCACGCGAGCGATCCGGTCGGGCCGTGGTACGAAGCGGCGCTGCCCGGGCGGGAGGCGTTCTGCATGCGGGATGTTTCGCACCAGGCGATGGGGGCGCACGCATTGGGGCTGGGCGAGACCACGCGGAACATGCTGCGGAAGTTCGCGGTCAATATCTCGGAGTCGAAGGACTGGTGCAGTTTCTGGGAGATCAACCGGTACGACAAGCCGGCGCCGGTGGACTACCGCAGCGACGAGGATTTCTGGTACAACCTTCCGGCCAACTTCGACGTGCTCGATGCCTGCTGGCGGATGTACCTGTGGTCTCACGATCGCACGTATCTGAACGATCCGGCTTTTGTCACGTTCTATCGGCGCACGGTCCGCGATTACGTCGATCGATGGGCCCTCGGGCTGGACACGCTTCTGGAGCGGGAACGGTTCATGAACGGGCCGGCAGGCGCAGAGCCGGTCGGGCGTCGAGGCATTCCCAGCTACCACGAAGGCGATCCCGGTCGGACGCGCATCGGGGTGGATCTGCCGGCGTACCAGGTGGCGGCGTATCGGTCGTATGCGCAGATCCTGAAGTTGAAGGGCGACGAAGCCGGCGCCAGGCGTTTCGAGAAGAAGGCGGAGGCGGCCGGCCGATTCATCGAGGCGCATTTCTGGGATGCGGCCAACGACCGCTTCCATGAGCTGTTGCGGACCGATGGGCGATACGTCACGGGCGGGGCCATGCAGGTGTACTTGCTGTACAACGATGCGCTGCCGTCGGCGGACAAGGCGCAGAAGACGATGCGGAACGTCATCGACGGCGCGCGGATCAACATCGAGATGGGCAGTCATTATCCCGAGGTATTCTATCGCTATGGGGCGCACGAGGAGGCCTATCGATGGCTGCTGGCGTTGAGCGACCCGAACACGAAGCGTCGGGAGTACCCCGAGGTCTCGTTTGCCGTCGTCGGTGCGATGGTCAATGGGCTGATGGGCATCGAGCCGTCGGCAAACGAAGGGGAGGTGGCGACGCTCTCGCGTCTGACCGACCAAGTGGCGTGGGCGCAGCTACGCCATCTGCCGATCCATGGTTGCAGGATCGACGTGCGGCACGACGGGCGGACGGAGACGACGCTCTCGAATCGCTCGAACGAACCGGTCATCTGGATCGCTCGCTTCTACGGGTCTGCCGGCGAATTGCGGGCCGACGGCCGATCCGTGCCCGTCCACTGCGGCGCCGACCCGGCGGGCCGTCCCTATCTGTGGACGACCGTCCGTGTGGCACCCAGCCGGTCCGTGACCATTCATGCGACCGTATCCCAGTAATTGTCTTGCCGCAATGGCACGAGGACGCCTGATCTACATCGGACGCTGATCGACGCCGGCCTTGCCGACCAGGAAGACCGATCGGATGGGCGGCAGAGCCAGCTTGACGCCGGTCACGTCGAAGCTGCCTTCTCGGCGATGGATGCAGTCGACGGGGTGGAGTTCGCCCGTGTGGGGGTCCCATATCTGGAGTTCGAGGCAGCCGCGCAGTCTCACTCGGATATCAAGAGCGGTCGAGTCGAGGTTGGCGAACAGGTAGATGTGCATGCCGTCTTTGACCTTGTGGATGTAACGAGGGACACGCTCGCCTTTGAATGCGACGTCGTAGACGGCCAAGGCACTGTCCAGCTTCTCCTGCAGAGTTGCGGCACTGGATTTCTCTGCAAATAGGGCGGTGATCGCGGCGGCGACGTCGGCGTCGTGGCCGAACTCAGCCGACTTGGACGGCAGTTCGCCCGTGGCGATGACCTTGCCGCCGGCGTCGTGGAAGGCCTTGATCTTCTGAAGGTTGCTCCAGCGAATAGTCCTGTGGCCTGGGAGCACGAGTACCTTGAACCGTCCTGGGTGAATCTCGTTCTTCAGGACCAGTTCGTTGTCTTCGATCGTGCAGCGTTCGTCGAGGATGTCGGGATGGAGGAAGGTATAGTCGCGACCGGCGGCAATGAGCGCTTCGCCCACGTCGAGGTAGTCGGCCTCGGGGACTGTGACGCCGCCCTGGTAGTAGCCGAGCGGACCGTCGAGGCGGTGGCTGCCCTGGAGCGTGGCGATCGGGTAGAGGACCGCGATATCAGCGACGTGGCGGGCATCGTCTTGGAGCATGACGTTGAGTCGGGCGAGCCATGTGTTGAATTCAGGCAATCCCTCGGCGTAGATGGGGCTGCGATACGATAGTTCCGGCTTGAATGTGACGCGGGTCTGGTCATACCAGACGGCGTGGGGGATCAGCAGATTGATGCCCTTGGTGTACTGTTCCATCGCGACGATGTAGATCTGGTCCCAGCTCAGATCGCCCATCGCGCCGTAGGTCTCGGACATCACGAGCGTCTTGTCCCAGTTGTAGGCGGCCGAACTGATGACCTTGTACACACGCTCGGCGGGCCGGTCGCCGCCGATCTTGTCGACGCCCGGAATGGCCTGGTGCTGGAAGCATTTCATCAGATCCCCCGACACGCTGACCGGATTGGCGATCTCCTCCTGGTCCTGGTGGCCGGTTGCTTCGATGCCGTGCTCGGCGCACCAGTCCTGGATCCGTTTGGGGAAGCCTCGGGCGTAGAGTTCGGTGCGGAAACCGAAGAGGTAGTTCCTGGCGGCCTGGGTTTCGGGTCCGATGTCGTACCAGAGAGCGGGGTAATAGGGCCTCGGGTCGAAGCCGTGATGCTTTTCGAATTTCTCGTTGAACGTATTCGTCCAGGTCCGGCCCTCGCCGCGATAGAGCGTGGGTTCATCGAAGAAGGTGGAATCGATGGTGGTTCCGAAATGCCCTGTGAAACGGTCGTAATAGGCCTGATGGGTCATCGCGATGAACCGGTCTACCGCCTCGGGATCGAGATAGTCGCAGCAGGGATAGCCATCGACCACACAGACGAAGATCATAACCTTCCACGTGCCTTGGGGGACATCCCAGCGGAGCGAGCGACTTTCACCTGCGTCTGTCAGATGTACCCGTTCGAGCGTGGCCGTATTCATCGCCACGATGCTCATGAGCGTTCCCGGCGGGATGGTAGCGTCGTACGCGCTCGGTCCGGCAACGGTCTGCTCGTGCTTGTCCAGCCGCTTGAGTGTCAGGTTGGGGTATCTCTGCTGGAAAAGGCTTGTGTCGCGCGAGTTGGGCGCTCCGGCTGAGCCGCTGGGGAAGCCGTACTCGTCATAGAGCGACATGGTCATGCCCAGGCGGCGCGCCTGCTCCAACGCGGCGCCGTAGATCGCGAAATACTCCTCGCTCAGGTAGTCGGGGCGGAAGCTCTTTCCGAACGGCAGAATGCCGAATCCGCCATACCTGCTACGCTCCTTCGATTTCTGCATCTGTTCGCGAACGTCCTGCGCGGTGACCTCGGTGTCGTTCCAGAACCACAGCGGTCGCGGCCAATACCGCACCGGCGGGTCGCGGAAGTCGCTTCGCATCTGTGTCGTCGAACTGCCGGCAGAGACAATGCCGCAGGAACAGAGCACCAGCCACGCACAGAACAGAGCGCATGGAACCGGGAGTGATTCAATCTTTGGCAGTCGCATCTTGCCTCCACGCTCACCAATGCAAGTCGAACATGTATACCTGGCGGCTGCCGCTGCAGGTGGAGTTGAAGGCGATGCTGTCGCCGCGGGGGCTCCATCGGGGGTGCAGATCGCATCGCCATCCGTCTTTGACTTCGGGCGGCTGGACGAAACGTCCGAGCGGCAGCACCGCCTCGGTTCGCATGTCCATCAGGTAGAGCTTCTGCTCGCGCAGCGCACCGGCCGGGTAGGTGTCGGTGACCATCCACTTGCCGTCCGGCGAGAATGTGCCGTGACCGTCGTAGTCGAGCAGGCCGTTGCCCAGCCGCTCGTAGTCGGTCTGGCCTACGGTGAACAGGATGTGGCAATATACCTTCGCCTCGTAGGCGGCGGTGACCATGAGCCGGTCGCCGTCGAGCCAGTCGAAATGCGAACCGCCCCAGCCGTCGGGGAAGCACTGCTGCAGATTCGAGCCATCGCGGTTGACCGTCAGCGATGTCGTGTTGCGGTTCGGAATCGCCCGCGCCAGCCAGAAGATCTTGCTGCCGTCCCGGCTGAACAGCGTGTGATTGAAATACTCGATCCCCTTGGCGGGCACCTCGGGCACCAGCGGCTTGACCTGGGCAATGGAAACCAGAAGTCTGGCCCGGCCCGTTTCGAGATCGACCAGGAACAGGCCGTCGTCTTCGGGGAACTGGACGCTCCTGTGGGTGTCCTGCCCGTCGCCGCCGTAGCCGTAGTCGGGTCGCGTGATGCGCAGCCTCGCGAAGTTGATGCTGACCGCCTCTTTGCCGTTGGGCGATACGGCGCTGACCGGGTAGTCGATCACCTTCCGCTCGCGTTTCGTGTGGACGTCCATGATGACCGAAACGAAACGCCCGTTGCGGAAATCGTTGTAGATGATCTGCGAATCCGGCGCCGTGCCCAGCCAGTGCGCCATACACCCCTGCTGGAAGTTCCACGCCCGCGTCTGTGTCAACGGGATGAACTCCTTCGTCCGCACGTCGACGAGAGCGAGCGTCGCCGGATCGTTTTCCGTGGGGATGCGGTCCGTGACATCGGTCCGGAGCACCGTGACGTACCGCTGCGAGTGGTCCCACGAGTTGATCCCGTAGTAGCTGGCGAGCAGATGCTCCTGGGGTCCGCTCGTCAACGCACGGCAGGGCGAGACGGCGGGGAATTCGACCACTGCGCCGTCGCTGTGACAACAGGCGATCCAACAGACAGACACAACGAAAGCTCCGCACAGCCGTCGGTCCATTTCACATCCTCCTTTTCGTGAAATCGAGGATCCTCGGCACGTGGCCGGCATCAGTCGAGGACGACCTCGTCCTTGTACTCGGGCACCATGACCTCCCAGCCGGTCTTCTCCTGGAGATAGCGGCCGAAGCTCTTGGCGCTCTCGGCTTCGCCGTGCACGACGAAGATCTTCTTCGGGTGGTTCTTCAGCGCGCTGAGCCAGCGCAGCAACTCTTCCTTGTCCGCATGGGCGCTCATGCCATGGATCTGCACGATCCTGGCCTTGACCGGACGGGTCTCGCCGAGGATTCTCACTTCCTCTTCTCCGTTGACGATGCGCCGTCCCAGAGTGCCGATTGCCTGATAGCCCACGAACATGATCGTGCTCTCCGGCCGTTCGATGTTGTTGACGAGGTGGTGCTTGACGCGTCCGCCGGTGCACATGCCCGAGCCGGCGATCACGATGGCGGTGCCGCGGATGTGATTGATGGCCTTCGATTCAGAGGCCGTCTGGGTGATGTGCAGACCTTGGAAGTTGAAGGGAGACTGCCCGTTTTTGACGAATTCCGTCATCTCCTCGTCGAACAGCTCACGGTGACGCTTGAACACCTTCGTGATCGCACCGGCCATCGGACTGTCGAGAAAAACCATCAGGTGGGGGATCGCATCTTCCGCCAGCAGTTCGTTGATGTAGTACAACATGTCCTGCGACCGCTCCAGTGCGAAGCTCGGCACGATAATATTGCCGCCGGCAGCCTTCGTGGCGTTGATGACCTCGGCGATCTCGGCCTTGATGTCACCGTGCTGGCGATGGACGCGGTCGCCATAGGTGGACTCGACGAGGATGTAGTCGGCCTCGTCGACCTCGGCCGGATCGCGCACGATGGGCCGGTCGGGCCGTCCGACGTCGCCGGAGAACAGTACGCTGCGGCTCTCGCCGTTCTTCTCAATACACACGTGGATGATCGCCGAGCCGAAAACGTGGCCGGCCTCGCAGAACGTCGCGGTGATGCCGTCGGCGATCTGCACGGGCGTCTTGTACCGGACCTTCCGGAACAACGGCTCCGTCGCCTCGGCGTCGGCCGTAGTGTAGAGCGGGACAACGGGATGGGGTCCTTTGCGCCCCTCTCGCTCGTGCCGTTTGCGCTTGAACTCGGCGTCCTCTTCCTGGAGCCGGGCCGAATCCAGCATGATGATGCGGGCGATCTCGGCGGTGGCCGCCGTGCAGTACACCGGCCCGGTGAATCCTTCCTTGACCAGCTTGGGCAACAGCCCGCAATGATCTAAATGGGCGTGGGTCAGGAGCACCGCGTCGATACTCGATGCGGGAAAGTCAAACGGCTCCCAGTTGCGTCCTTTGAACTGCCGTTCCTGGTACAGGCCGCAATCGATCAGCAGCCGTGTTCCATTGACCTCGAGCATGTGGCGGGATCCGGTGACGTTCTGTGCCGCTCCGAGGAAGCGTAGCTTGATTTGCATGGGCTGTATCCCCTGTCTTGAGAATCAGAATAGAAGCGCAATCCTATCCGCAATTTCCCGGTCTGTCAAGAGAGATCCTGCGCCGTTATGGCGGCAACGGCCGATAATGCTTGACGGTCGGCCGGACAAAATGCTATCATCGGGGTGAACATATTGCAGGATTCTCGCCTTTCGCATGCCGATAGAGTGAGTGTCCGGCATGAAATGGACCGGCGTGCTGTCTGGGCCCCCGTGGGCGCGCCGCGCCGTGTCCTCCGCATTGGTAAGGAACCGCATCAAGGTAGAGGGTTTTCCGATGAGAGCAGCATCACTGTCCGTATCACTTTCTCTGGTCTGTATGGTTGTCCTGGGGCTTGGATGGGGGCCGGGCCGGGCCGGCGCGGCTGGGTTCGACGGGCCGGTCGTCAACGAATTCATGGCCAGCAACGGCAGCGTCGCCCCGCTGGCGGCCGGGGAGATTCTCGATGCGGATGGAGAGGCGTCGGACTGGATCGAGATCCACAACCGCGGCGGACAGACCGTGGACCTGGGCGGGTGGTATCTGACCGATCGTGCGGACAACCTCACGAAGTGGCGATTTCCGGACGGTACGCGCCTCGGTCGCGGCGGCTATCTGCTCGTTTTTGCTTCGGGCAAGGACCGCGCCGGCGAAGAGCTGCACACGAACTTCAAGCTCAGTGCCGAGGGCGAATATCTGGGACTGATTCACAACGACGGGCGGACGATCGCCCACGACTATGCCCCGCAATATCCGCCGCAACTCAGCGATGTTTCTTATGGCCTGGGCCCGCACAGCGGCATCTTCGTGAGCCCCGGCTCTCTCGCCTCATATCATGTCCCCGGTCCGGCCGACGCCGGGGCGGTATGGATGGTCCCGGAGTATGACGATGCCGCCTGGCCGACCGCTGAAAGCGGCTTGGGCTTTTCTCCCACCGGCCAGATCGCCAACGGCGACATTGGCAGCGTTTCGACGCCCGGCTCCTATTTCGTCCACGAGCAGACCCACGTCGTGCAGGGCAGCGGCGCCGATATCGGCGGCTCGCGCGACGCGTTCCACTTCGTCTACGTTCCCCTGCGAGGCGACGGCGAACTGACTGCGAAGGTGGCCGGGATGATCACGGCCAACGCATGGGCCAAGGCCGGCGTGATGGTCCGTGAGACGCTGGCGGCCGGTTCCCCATACGGCGCGGCGATTCTGACGTACGGCAACGGCGTGGTTTTCCAGGCCCGGACGGCTACGAACGGATCGACCACGACCAAGGCAGGCAACGGCCACGGCGTGCCGCTATGGCTTCGCGTCGTGCGACGGGGCGAAACGATCGTCGGGTACTACTCGCTTGACGGCGTCAACTGGACGCAGCAGGGGGCGGAGACGGTCGCCATGAATCCCGATGTCTACATCGGGTTCTGTGTCACGTCGCACACGGTCGGGACGCCGTGCACCGCCGTGTTCGAGGACGTGACTTTCGGGTCCGCCGAGAACAACGCGTTGCGGGAGGCGATGGTCGGGACCCGCGCGGCGCTGTGGACCCGGTTTGCATTCGATGCATATGAGACCGATCTGTTCGATTCCCTGCGACTGCGCATGCGATACGAAGACGGCTTTGTCGCATACCTGAATGGCGTGGAAATCGCCCGTGCCAACGTTGCGGGGGCCTTGGACTGGGATTCCGTCGCCGACGGCGATCGGTCCGATTCGCTGATGGTCGAGGCCGCCGAATTCGATCTGTCCGAACAGAAGGACCTGCTCCGCGACGGACGGAACGTCCTGGCCGTTGCCGCGTTCAACGACGACGAGCACAGCGAGACGCTCTTCATTGCGCCCGAGCTGACGGCCGCGGGCGATGTCCTTGTCGGACAGTACTTCTCCGTTGCCACGCCGGGCCGGCCCAACAGTTCCGATGCCGTCGATCTGGTGGCGGCGCCTCAGTTCAGCCGGCCACGGGGACTCTGTGACGCGCCGTTCGTCCTGACGATGACGTGCGAGACCCCTGGTGCGGTCATCCGCTACACGACCGACGGCACGGCGCCGACGCAGACCACCGGAACGATGTACACCGGTCCGATCGCCATCACCGCAACCACGTGCCTGAGGGCGGCGGCGTTCCGGGCCGGATGGATGGCCAGCGCCGTCCAGACCCACAGCTATCTGTTCATCGATGAGATCCTCGGCCAGTCCAAGAATCCTGCGGGCTTCCCCACCCGTTGGGGCGGCACGACCGCCGACTACGAGATGGATCCCCGCGTGGTGGACGCGGCCGCGTATCGCCACCTCGTGCGGGCGTCTCTGATGACCCTGCCGACGCTGTCGATCGTGACCACGGCCGATGACATGTTCGGCCCGAGCGGCGTCTATTCGAACCCCTGGGGAGAAGGTGTTGCCTGGGAACGCCCCACGAGCGTCGAGTGGATTCGCCCGGACGGCACGACGGGGTTCCAGGTGGACGCCGGCATTCGCGTCTACGGCGGTGCGTTTCGGGGCTTCGATCTGACCCGGAAGAAGTCGTTCCGTCTGTTGTTCAAACGCCAATACGGTCCCGCCAAGCTGGACTTCGACGTCTTCGAGGGCCAGGGTGCCGTCACGAGCTTCGATATGCTCGTCCTGCGCGGCGGCGCCAACGACGGCTGGAACAACTGGGGTCGGGAGAGCACGCAGTATATCATCGACGAGTACATGCGCCGGACGCAACTGGCGATGGGCCATCCATCGCCGCATGGGACCTTTGTCCACCTGTACCTCAACGGACTGTATTGGGGACTGTACAATGTGACGGAACGGCCGGTCGAGTCGTTTTGCGCCAGTTACTTCGGTGGAGAGAAGGAGGAGTGGGACGCACTGAATGCGGGCAGTCCCGCCGGCGACAGCAGTTCGACAACCTGGAACGCCATGCTGAACCAGGCCCGATCGGGACTGACCGACACGGCCTCCTATCAGCGGATTCAGGGCAACAATCCGGATGGCACGAACAACCCGGCCTACGACCATCTGCTCGACGTGGACAATTACATCGGCTACATGCTGTGCAATTTCTGGGGCGGGACCGGCGACTGGCCGGGGCACAACTTCTATGCCGCCTGCCGCAAGCCGCCGAACGCGACGGGGTTCAAGTTCTTCAACTGGGACGCCGAAGGGGCCATCGTCATCTGGTCCAGTCTCAACGCCAACGTCACCGGCGTGGCCGACGGCGCCGGTCAGCCCTATGCCGCCCTGCGCGACAATCGCGAGTTCCGCCTGCGGTTCGGCGACCACGTGCAGGAGCAGATGTTCCACGGCGGACCCTTGACCAGCGAGGCATCGTATGCGCGCTACAAGGAACTGGCCGACGAGGTCGAACTGGCGATCATCACCGAATCCGCACGGTGGGGCGACCAGGCCAGCGGCACGCCCTATGGGCTCAGTCACTGGCAGAACACACGCGACTACATTCTGAACACCTACATGCCGCAGCGGTCGCAGATCGTCCTGGACCAGTTGCGCAACGCCGGGCTCTATCCGTCGGTCGATCCGCCCACATTCGGCGTGGGGGCGAACCCACAGCAGGGCGGCTACGTCGCACGGAACGAGTACCTCTGGATGTACGCGCCGCAAGGAAAGGTCTACTACACCACCGACGGAAGCGACCCCCGCCTCCCGGCGGGAGCCTCAGCCTCCGATACGCTCGTGACGCTGCTGACCGAAGACGCCCCCAAGCGCGTGCTCATTCCCAGTGCGGCCAACGCGGGCAACCAACTGGGCAACACCCCGGCCGCGTTCACCGTGACCTACTACAAGGCCAGCGACACCGTGGACAACCTGGCGGCGGCCGAGCAGGTGATTGCCGACCCGCGCAAGCGTCTGCAGACCGTCACCGAGCAGGCGAGGGTGATCAATTACTTCAATACCGGCGATGAAGGTCATTTCGCCAACAACCGGCCGTTCCCCGGCACGCAGATGAACGTCGACGTGGAGAACTTCGTCATTCTCGTCACGGGCAAGGTTCTGATCCCCTCGGCGGGACCGTGGACGTTCGGCGTCAATAGCGACGACGGTTTCGGCATGACGCTGAAGCGAGGGAACCGGACCTACACGATGTCCTATGCCAGCCCGCGCAGCCCCGGCGACACGCTGGAAGTGTTCAACATTGCCGAGGCGGGCCAATACGATCTGCGGCTGGTCTTCTACGAGCAAGGGGGCGGCT
>JAAYBA010000329.1 GCA_012719085.1 Planctomycetota bacterium | reverse complement strand
TCGCGCAGGAGGAGGTCTGGATTCGCCAGGGGATCAAGGCGCGACGCCGGCGCAACGAAGGTCGGGTTCGAGTGTTGCTGACGATGCGGGCCGAGCGCCGGGCGCGGCGTGAGAAGCTCGGCACCGCCACGCTCACGCTGGCCGAGGCCCAGGGCTCGGGCACGATGGTGCTGGAGGCCAGCGGCGTCGGCTACGGCTACGACGACAAGCCGCTGATCAAGGCTTTCGACGTTCTGATCGCGCGGGGCGACAAGGTCGGCATCATCGGTCCCAACGGGTGCGGCAAGACCACGCTGGTTCGGCTGTTGTTGGGCGAACTGACGCCGCAAACGGGCGCGGTCCGGCAGGGAACGCAACTGGCGGTCACGTATTTCGATCAACTGCGGCAGCAGCTCGACGAGGACAAGACGGTTTGGGAGAACGTGCTGCCCAACGGGAGCACGGTGACCATCGACGGCAAGAGCAAGCACATCATCGGCTATCTCCAGGACTTTCTGTTTACGCCGGAGCGGGCCAAGACGCGCGTCCGCTTCCTCTCCGGCGGCGAACGCAACCGGCTGCTGCTGGCCCGACTCTTCACCAAGCCCGCCAATCTGCTGGTCCTCGACGAACCGACGAACGACCTGGACAGCGAAACGCTCGAACTGCTCGAAGAGCTGCTGGTCAATTTCCAGGGGACGGTGCTGCTGATCTGTCATGACCGGGCGTTTCTCGACAACGTCGTCACCAGCACGCTGGTTTTTACGGGCGATGGAACCATCGCCGAGTACGTCGGCGGCTACAACGACTGGCGGCGGCATCAGAGCCAGGAGCCGCCCGAAGTCACGACGCCCAAGGTCGATAAGAAGAAGCTCTACAAGGAGGCCCGCAAGGCCGGCCAGCCGCGAAGGCTCTCATTCAAGGAATCCAAGGAATTGGAGTCGCTGCCGACGCTGATCGAGTCGCTGGAAGGCAAACTGGACGCATTGCACGGCCAACTGGCCGACCCGGCGTTCTACCGCAATCCGGACAGCGTCGTCGCCGCCAAGAAACGCCTCGCCGACCTTGAGACGCAACACGCCCAGGCCTTCGAGCGCTGGGAGCACCTCGAATCGATCGCCTCGGCCTCCTGAAACATCCTCGCGGAGGCATGCCCATCGGGGAAAACCCCTTCGGTCGCAGGGAAATTCCTTATTGTTGGAATGGACGTACATGCGTACTGTTCCTGAATCGGAATTATTCTTGTTTAGAGATCAATGGACATGGCGCTATCAAAGGCAGAGATCGAGCGACGGATGGAGAGAATGGCCCGGACATGTCGGGACGGTGGGCTCAAGCTCACCCACCAGCGGATGGAGGTCTTCCGCGAGCTGGCGGGCGCCGAGGACCACCCGGACGCCGAGACGATCTATCAACACGTCCGGCGGCGGGTGCCCGCGATCTCACGGGACACCGTCTACCGCACGCTGGCGACCCTGGAGGAACAGGGCCTGATCCACAAAGCGGAGATTCTCTCCAGCCGGGGCCGTTACGACGCCAATATGGACCACCACCACCACTTCATCTGCACCGCGTGTGGGCGGGTCCACGATTTCTACAGCCGGACGCTCGACGATCTTCCGATCCCGCGATCGGTGGCGTCGTTCGGCCGCGTCGAATCGGCCCAGGTGCAGTTGCGAGGGATCTGCACGAGCTGCGCGAAGACCAAGGAATAGACGACGCCACGAGCAGAAGCGGAATGTGGCGTGTGGACATGACGTAGGAACAGGTGCGAGTCAGAAACTCTTTGGAACAGGAGACATGCGATGGCGAAGGACAAGAAGAAATTGACGACGGCGTCGGGCATGCCCGTGGATGACGATCAAAACACCATGACCGCCGGACCGAAGGGACCGGCCCTGATGCAGGATGTACACGTGATGGAGAAGCTGGCGCACTTCAACCGCGAGCGCATCCCCGAGCGCGTGGTCCACGCCAAGGGCGCCGGCGCCTACGGCGTGTTCGAGTGCACCGCCGATATGAGCAAGTACACCCGCGCCAAGTTCCTCTCGAAGGCGGGCAAGAAAACCGATGTGTTCGCACGGTTCAGCACGGTCGGCGGCGAGAAGGGCTCGGCGGACACCGCCCGCGACCCGCGCGGTTTCGCGGTCAAGTTCTACACGGAGGAGGGCAACTACGACATGACGGGCAACAATACGCCGGTGTTCTTCATCCGCGACCCGTCGAAGTTCCCCGACTTCATCCACACACAGAAGCGCGACCCGGCCACCAACATGCCGAACCCCGATATGTTCTGGGACTTCCTTTCGCTGACGCCCGAGTCGATCCATCAGGTGACGGTCCTGTTCAGCGACCGGGGGACACCCGACGGCTTTCGCCACATGAACGGCTACAGCAGCCACACGTTCAAGTGGTATAACACCAAGGGCGACGTCTACTGGATTCAGTACCACTTCAAGACCGAGCAGGGCATCCGCAACCTGACGCGGCAGGAAGCGGGCAAACTGGCGGGGGACGACCCGGATTACGCGACGCGCGACCTGCGCGAAACCATCGCCAAGGGCAAGTATCCCTCGTGGAAGGTGTGCGTGCAGATCATGCCGGCCAAGGACGCCGAGACGTATCGCTGGAACATCAACGACATCACAAAGGTCTGGCCGCACGCGGACTATCCGCTGGTGGAGATCGGACGAATGACGCTCAATCGCAACCCCGACAACTACTTCGCCGAGGTCGAGCAGGCGGCGTTCAGTCCGGGCAACTTCGTGCCGGGCATTGCGGCCTCTGCGGACAAGATGTTGCAGGCGCGATTGGTTTCCTATCACGACGCTCACCTGTACCGCCTGGGCGCCAACTATCAACTGCTGTCGGTCAACGCGCCGAAGGCGAGTTCCACCCACAACTACCAGCGTGACGGCTACATGCGCTGCGATGACAACGGCAAAGGCGGGCCGAACTACTGGCCCAACTCCATGGGCGGACCGGCTCCCGATCCGAGCGTAGCCGAGCCGCCGATCGCGTTGGAGGGCGTCGCCGCCCGGCATCCTCAGGAGTTGACCGACGACGACTTCTTCCAGGCGGGCGAGCTGTACCGACGCGTGATGACCGACACCGACCGCAAACACCTCGTCGGCAACATCGTCGCCCATCTGGGCGGCGCGCAGAAGCGCATCCAGTTGCGGCAGTGCGCCATCTTCTACAAGGCCGACGCCGACTACGGCACGCAGGTCGCCAAGGGTCTGGGCCTGAACGTCAGCGAAGTGAAGAAACTCGCCGCCATGAGCCAGGAAGAGCGCATCAAGGCCACGGCCGCCTGAAAGGCCGGTCAACCAATGGAAAACACGCAGAATCCAATAACCAGATTCAATGAAAGGAGCACCCGGAATGTGTAACGAGAGTCGAATGCCGTTGATCGGAGAGAAGGCCCCGGAGTTTGTGGCGGAGACGACGCAGGGAACGGTTCATTTCCCACAGGACTTTAAGGGCAAGTGGGTGATCTTCTTCTCTCACCCGGCCGACTTCACGCCGGTCTGCACGACCGAGTTCATGACCTTCGCGAGCATGGCAGACGAGTTCGACAAGCTCAACTGCAAGCTGCTGGGCCTGTCGATCGACAGCACATACAGCCACATCGCCTGGCTGCGGACGATCAAGGAGAAGATCCAGTACAAGGGGATGAAGGGCATCGAGGTGAACTTCCCGGTCATCAGCGACCTGACGATGGAGGTCTCGAAGGCCTTCGGCATGCTCCAGCCGGCCGCCAGTAGCACGCAGGCGGTACGCGCGGTGTTCATCATGGACCCCAAGGCCATCGTGCGAGCGATCCTGTACTACCCGCTGAGCAACGGACGGAACATGGACGAGGTCAAGCGGCTGCTGATCGCCATGCAGCACAGCGACGAGCACGGCATCGCCACGCCGGCCAACTGGCAGATCGGCGACGACGTGATCGTGCCGCCGCCCGGCTCATGCGGCAGCGCCAAGGAACGGGTCGAGAAACCGGCCTCCGATACGAAGGTCCTGGACTGGTTCATAGCCCTCAAGAAATGCCCACATGGCGGCAAGTAACACGATTGGCAATGAGTGACACGCAATCGGTCGAGCGGGCGACCGGCATCGCCCCGCCCGCTTGACTCGCATTGCCGATTCAACAAGGAGAGATTCAGTGTTCTTCCGACAATTCAAGGTGGAAGGTCTGGGCTGCTATTCGTATCTGATCGGCTGCCCCAGAGCGGGAACGGCCTGCGTGGTCGATCCCGAACGACACGTCGCACAGTACCTGGACGCGGCCCAGGAGAACGGACTGCAAATCACGGACGTGTTTGACACGCACTTGCACGCCGACCACATCACCGGCAGTCAGGAGTTGGCGGCACAAACGGGCGCGACGGTGCACGTTCATCCCGCGGTCGAGGCAGACTATCCGCACGAGCCCCTGCATGAAGGGCAGCGGTTCCACTTCGGGGCCGCGGAGCTGGAGGTGATCGAGACGCCCGGTCATACGCCGAATTCCGTCTCGCTGGCGGTCACCGACCATGGGCGGTCGGACGACGTCATGGCGCTACTCACCGGCGATCTGCTGTTCGTCGGCGACATCGGGCGGCCCGATTTGGCGGGCGCCGACCTGCTCGAACAGCAGGTGCGCAATCTGTACGACAGCCTCTACACGAAGCTGGCTCGGTTCCCGGACTGGACCGAGGTCTATCCCGCCCACGGCGAGGGTTCGCTTTGCGGACGTGGGATGAGCGCCAAGCCGATGACGACCCTCGGGTTTGAACGTCGCAACAACCCCCTGCTCCATGACATGCCGTTCGAAGAATTTCGTCGCATCATGACCGAGGGGTTCCAGATCCGGCCGTCCAACTTCGCCGCGATGGTCGACACGAACCGCCAGGGTCCGAAGCTGCTGCGCGACGCAATGCCGTTCATCAGGCTGGCTGTGCCCCAGGTGGAGCGCGCGGTGCGCCAGCGCGCCAAGCTGGTGGACATCCGCAACCAGGCCGCGTTCGGCGCGGCGTTTCTGCCCGGCGCGATCAACATCGGATCGACGCCGAACTCGGTTAACTGGCTGGGCATGGTGGTGGACGCGGCCTGTGAGATCGTCATCGTCGCCGACAGCGAGGCCGACGCCCGCGAATCGGCCCGCCGTTTCCGCCGGGCAGGCTACGACCGCCTGGTCGGATATCTGTCCGACGGCGTCTCCGGCTGGGCCATGCAGGGCAAGGCCCTCGACCATCTGCCCCAACTGACGGCCGCCAGCCTGATGCACGTGATGGACAAGTACCGCGACCACGTCGTGCTGGATGTCCGGACGGATGCGGAGTGGCAGGCAGGACACATCGACGGCGCTGTGCACAAGCCGATCTCCGATCTGATCCAGGACGGGGTCGACCTCCCCACAGATCGTCACATCACGACGGTGTGCGGATCGGGCTACCGCTCGAACATCGCCGGCAGCTTCCTCAAAGCACAGGGGTACGAACACGTTTTCAGCCTCATCGGCGGTATGACCGCGTGGAATGCCGCGCAGCGGACCGTCGCAAAACCACAAAAGGAGAAGAAACAATGATCAGCAAGAAGATGACGAACGCCCTGAACCTCCAGATGAATCGCGAGTTTTTCAACGCCAGGCTCTACCTGTCGATGGCCGCCTATTTTGAATCGATCAATATGCCCGGCGCCGCTGGATGGATGATGGCGCAGGCGCAAGAGGAAACAGGGCACGCGATGCGCCTGTACGCTCATCTGCGCGAACGCGGCGCCCGCATCCTCCTGACGGCCATCGACGCTCCGCCCACGAAATGGGCCAGTCCGTTGGCCGCTTTCGAGGCCGCGTACGAGCATGAGTGCAAGGTGTCCCGTGAGTTCGACGAGCACATGGCCCTGGCGCAATCGGAGAAGGACTACGCGACCACCATCTTTCTCCAATGGTTCGTCACAGAGCAGGTGGAAGAGGAGGCCTCCGCGGACGAGATCGTCCAGAGGATCAAGATGATCGGCGACCACAAGGGCAGCTTGTTCATGCTCGACCGGGCGCTGGGCGAGCGCAAGGCAGATGATTGACCACGCAGTATCCCGGCGTAAATCGGCAAAAGGAGGCCAGCGACATGAAGTGGAGAACGGACGACCGGGGATGGAACCCCTATCTGGCCGGCGCGCTGACCGGCGTCCTGGCAATCGCCTCGGTCGTGGCGACAACGAGGATACTCGGCAAGACCAGTTACCTCGGCGCGTCGACGACGTTCGTCCGCGCCGCCGCCCTGCTCCAGAGGCCGGTGGCGCGAGAACACGTGGCCGCCGGTGAGTATTACACCGAGACGAAGATTAAGGTGGACTGGCAGTTCATGGTCGTGGTAGGCATCTTCCTCGGCGCGCTGCTCTCGTCGCTGACGGACGGGAGCTTGCGTGCCGAGGCGGTGCCGCCGACATGGTCGCAGAGGTTTGGACCAGGCGTGGGCAAGCGTGCGGTCGGCGCGATCCTCGGCGGCATCGTCGCCATGGTCGGCGCACGCATGGCCGACGGCTGTCCGAGCGGACACGGGCTCAGCGGCATGATGCAGCTCTCCGTCAGCGGATTCGTGGCGCTGGCCTTCTTCTTCGGCACGGGCATCGTCGTGGCCCGGCTTGTCTACGGAGGGCGGAACCATGAATGAACAGATCCTCGGATTGGTCACGGGCGTCGCGTTCGGGTTCCTGCTCCAGAAGGGTCGCGTGCTGCGTTTCGACAAGCAGGTGGCCGCGATGCGATTGAAGGACATGACGATCCTGAAGTTCATGTTAACCGCAATCCTCGTCGGCATGGTCGGTCTGCACCTGCTGGCCCACTTCGACGTCCTGGCGTTCAAGCACAAGCCGATGAACCTCGGCGCGGTGGGACTCGGCGGTCTCCTGTTCGGCGCCGGCTGGGCGGTCATGGGCTTCTGTCCCGGCACCTCCGTCGGCGCGCTGGGCGAGGGCCGCTGGCACGCGGTCTTCGCCATCGTGGGCATGCTCGTCGGCGCGGCCGTCTATGCGGAACTGTACCCCTTCTTCAAGCGGACCGTCCTGGCCTGGAAGAACTTCGGCCCCATCGCCCTGCCCGAGACACTCGGCCTGAACCCATGGCTCGTCATCGCCCTGTTTTGGGCCCTCTGCCTGGCCCTCTTCGTCTGGTTCGAGAAGAAGAGGCTGTGAACCGATGACAGGTCAGATCACAAAGGTCCACATGCACTCGGACGGGTCTAATGCTGCGGAGCAGGCGCAATCGCACGGACGGATTCGAGTCTGTGCAACAGCGATCCGACGCCGGAGCCTTCGCCCAGGTGCAGGTCGGTAACGGCGACGCGGTTGATCACGCGGATGACGTCGGCGTCGCCGCCGGGCTCGCGATAGGCCCAAACACAGTGGATGGCGTAAGGCCGGCCCGCCACGTGGCCGATGTACAGCATGACGTGGCCTTTCGTGTGGAGAAGAGTCACGCCGGGGATCGCCTGCGTCAGCACCGCCTCCAGCTTGTCCTCGTCGGAGTCGTCCGGCTCAAAGCTCCCAAGCAGCCGGCCCACCCGGGCCTGGTCGGAGGAGTCCCGCGGCAGATAGACACCCATCGTGGCGAACACTTCCTGTACGAACTGCGAGCAATCCTGCTGCCCGTTGGCCCCGCCCCAGCCATACGGCGCGTCGAGCATCTCGAACGCCTGCTCGATGATGTGACGGGGTGTGTACGAGAGATTCCCCGCAACCGTCTCGGGGCGCTTGAGATAACCCATCCGCACTTGCACGGTCCCATCCCGCCGCCGCGTGGGCAATAGCACAGCCACAACGTCGCCATCAGAATCCTCCGCCAGAGGGAGCTTCGCTCCCATACGGACAAAGCCATAATGCTGGGTCAGCTTCGCATCCAGATAGACATCGCCCTTGGCCCGAACGACCGTCACGAACGGCCGGCCCATCATGTCCCGCAACCGCTCCTGCGAGCACAACGCCAGCTTCTCAGCTTCAACCCATCCGTCGCTGGAAGGTCCCATCACGTAGCGCCAGCGGCCATCGGCGCTCGTGTGCAGAATCGCCACGGGCGTGCCGATATCGAGTGCGTTGTTCTGCACCTGGTCGAAGTCGATGTCCCCTGCCTCGGCGTACAAACCGTCGATGGTCGGCAGCAACCTCTGATCGGCATCGCAGACCACGAATCCAAACCTGATTTTCACGCCGGGGCCGATGGATTCCAGGCTCATGTTGTCTTCTATGGATGCATAGAAGGACGTGTCAGCTTGGCGGCCGTCGGCGCCGTACAAGGTCCTGCCCCGAAAGCTGTCCAATTCGCACTGCAGGATCGCACGCAACTCCGGCCCGTCGAATTCCTGTGGGAAATCCGCGATGTCTTTGGTCAGTCGCAGGCGGGCCCGGATGTCGTCGTTCAATTCGCGTATCTCCTCCTCAGAGAGAATGACGCGGTCCGGCTCAGACAGCCGGCCGATCCAGAATCCGGGCGCCTGCATCTGCGCCTCGACGCCCGGCAGAACGGTCGGAGCCACAAGATACT
>JAAYBA010000328.1 GCA_012719085.1 Planctomycetota bacterium | reverse complement strand
GTGATTCGAGTAGAGCGAAATCCATCAACCAACGAACCGGCTGTCCCTCGCCTGGCCCTGCGTCCGCGCGATGCGGCGGTCGCCCTGGGGATCGGCGAGCGAACGCTTTGGCAGATGACCAAAGACGGTGATGTCCCGCACGTCAGGATTGGCAAGCTCGTCGTCTATCCGGTATACTCACTGCAACGCTGGTTAGAGGAAAAAGCCGCAGCAGCCGAAGCAAAGAAGGACGAGGACAATGGCAAGTCTCATATCTGACCCCAACGGGCGTAAGCGAATCCAATTCACTGGCCGCGACAAGGCTCGACGCACACTGCGCCTGGGCAAGTGCAGCCAACGCCAGGCCGAGGCAATCAAGGTCCGGGTCGAGCAGTTGGTCCTGACGAGCACCGGCGCGGCCAACGTCGTTGACGCCGACACCGTGACGTGGCTGTCCGCCCTGGACGATGCGATGTATGGCAAGCTCGCTGCCGTTGGTCTGGTCGATCCACGAGAAGGCGACCGCAAGACCACCCTGGGGCCGTTCATCCAGAACTACATCGACAGCCGGGTGGATTTGAAGCACCGGACGAAGTGGATGTTGCGGCAGGCACAGCGCAGCCTGATCGCCTACTTCGGCGCGGACAAGGCTCTGCGAGACATCAATGAAGCGGACGCCGAACTCTGGCGCTTGTCGATGGTGCAGGAAGGTCTGGCCGACGCGACCATCCGTAAGCGCTGCCAGCACGCCAAACAGTTCCTCGCCAGAGCCATGAAGGCCAAGCTCGTAGATATGAATCCCTTTGCCCCCCTGCCGTCGTCATCGAAACCCAACCCGGAGCGGATGGTGTTCGTCTCGCAGGCCGACATCGAGAAGGTGATTGCCTGCTGTCCCGATGTCCAGTGGAAGCTGATCTTCGCCCTGGCGCGGTATGGGGGCCTACGATGCCCGTCCGAGGTTCTGTCCCTACAGTGGCAGGATATCAACTGGGAAGCGGGTCGAATGCTGGTACGGTCAGTCAAGACTGAGCACCACGAAGGCAAGGAATCGCGGCTTGTGCCGATCTTCGGAGAGCTGCGCCCCTACCTGCTGGCGGCCTTCGAGGAGGCCGAGCCGGGCGACACGTACTGCATCACCCGCTATCGGCAGGACAATGCGAACCTGCGAACGCAGGCACATCGGATCATCCGGCGAGCGGGCCTAAAGCCCTGGCCCCGAACCTTCCAGAACCTCAGATCGTCCAGGGAAACCGAACTGACCGAGACATTCCCGCTTCACGTCGTCACCGCTTGGATCGGCAATTCGGCTTTGATCGCGTCGAAGCACTACCTGCAAGTGACCGACGAACACTTTGAGCGGGCCATTCAAGACATGCGAAAGCCGGAATTGACCACCCCAGAAGCGGCGCAAAATCCGACGCACATGATGCACGCGACGCAAATTCCGACGTCGCCAACTGCCGCCTCATGTCGCCACACGCCGCAAGAAAACCGCACTGGCGCCCCCGAAAACGATGACAGGCGACTTCTCGCGATATGTGGCGACACCCTGCGAGAATCACCTATAGCCCCAAGGGGATTCGAACCCCTGTCGCCGGGTTGAAAACCCGGTGTCCTAGACCTGCCTAGACGATGGGGCCAGCCGTGTTACATGCTTATGGCTTCAACGGGGCACGCGTCGATGCAAGCCCCGCAATCGATGCAGGAATCCGCGTCAACGACTGCTTTGCCATCCGCCATGCTGATCGCATTGCTGGGGCACTCCTCGACGCACGACTCACAACCGGTGCACTTCGCCTTATCCACTTCTGCCGGCATGTATTTACCCTTTCAAATAGGACTCAAATCACGATTGAGAAAGCACGGGATCATAACGCATTGCCGGCGCGATTACAAACCAAAATCTTCGCCAAAAAAATCGTCAGTAGACGGACCTCGGTCCCCGCAGGCAAGGCGTCGGTCTTCCAGGCCGGCCTGTGCAGTTACGCCGGGAAGCCTTGGAGGGTTCTTACCCCAAACCCCCATTGGGTCCCGGCCGAGAGTTGGGCAACGAGAAGGCGTCTGGGCGATCAGTTGGACAGAGCCGGCAGACCCGGCGACCATCCGGATCCGAGCGGGATTCTGGGCCTGCGAGCCTCGCGCGCCGCCGCGGCCATCGCCCTGACCAGATCGCTTGGGTCCGACTGGGCCATCCAGTCGAGGACCCTGTCGAACTCCTCGCCCTGAGTAGTGCCCAGAAGGTAGATCGCCATCATACGGACGGGCCATTGGCGACGATTGAGGTTCTTACCCACGGCCGCCGCCAGATCGGAATCGAGCGACATTGAGAGAAGGTCGGCCATCGCATTGACCTTCACAGGCCAGTCACTATCGTTCGGGCTCAACAGCAGTCCCGTCTCCTCCAGGAGGGCCGATCGCAACAGATTGGGCAGCCACGCGGCATACCGATAGGGATAGAGCGCGCCGTGCTGGGCCATTGCGTGCTGCTCTTTGAGCAGACCAGTGAACAATTGAGACGTGCGAATCTTCTGGGCCTCCAGGCCCGAAGAGAGACAGTCCATTCGACTGCGGACATAGGCGGCGGTGACATCGATCTTCGGACGCCGAACCGAGATCGTCATCGGTTCCAGCCCGGCGATCCCGCTGCGCACCTGGCCTTCCGGTGTCGTCACCGGGTCCAGATACAGGGTGAACTCGACGTCGAGGTTCGCCTGAGGATATGCCAGCAGGATCTGCTGAAGCGCCCCGACGGACAGAGGTACCGAGGCGCTCAGATTGCGGCCCGGGGGCACCGTCAGTGCGGTGCGAATCGCCTGAGAGACGAGGGCGGGAACCTGTCTTTGGATGTCACCCCCGATGCGGGCATCCACGCGAATCTGGCCGGTGAACAGGCCATTCTCCGTGACCACAAGAGGCTCGACGCCCTTGTTCACGATCGCCACGGTGGCCTCAATGTCCGTGCCGTAGGACAACTCGCTGCCGTGGACGTTGAACTGCGCCTCGATCCGGCCGGCCGGTGGCAGGAAGGACGGAACGACCGTCTGCCCGACGTTCTGCTGGAGGTAGGTGGTCATCGCGACCGGATCGACGGGCGGGACATACCGGCCTTCGATGGTCGTGAGCATCTCTCTGGCCCGTTCGGCAGCGAGCGATCCGGGGTCCTTCGCGATCGCCGATCGGAGCGTCGAAATGGCGCCGGCCCTGTCCTGCTCGACCAGTTGAACCTGGGCCTGCACGAGATCGGCGATCTGGTTGCGTTCGATCGATTGCAGTACGGGCTTGGCCCACTCCAGTTGGCCGTTCATGCTCAGTGCGTAGGCCAGCAGCGCCCCGGCAGCCGGCGAGGCTGGCTCGGCCGAATAGCTTTTGTTGGCCCAGTCCAGCGCCTTGACAGGATTCGGGTCGCCGAAACAGTAGTACCAGGCAAGGTCCCCGGCGGCCAACGGACGTGCCAGGATGACGCCGCCGGACTGACCCGGCCCCAGCGTCAGCAGCCGCTCGGCGGTCTGCTCGATCTGGGCAAACAGCCGTCGGGCCTCCTGCTCGTTTCCCATCCGGGCGGCTGCTCTTGCCGCAGTGGCCTCCAACATGATATCGAACTGTCCCTGCCGCCGGACGCTCTCGGCAATCTGGAGGCACACGCCCCTGCCACCTTCGGTGTTGTAGCAGGCCGTCGCCCACGGCAGATAGATATCGGCCGGCAGCGACTGGCTCGGGAACAGGTATCGGAACAGTTCGGCGCTGGATCGATGGGCCTCCGCGGCCAGTTCATGGAGCCCCAGCCGGCCTGCATACAGCGCGAAGTTCCGGACGGCCTCGAGGTCCAGCGGTTTCTCACGGAAGACCAGCCTGAGGTGTTCGAGATAGGCGGCCGGACCGATCTCATTCGGCGCGACTTCCGCCAACTTTGCGAATGCCACGGCATTGTACTTGTTGCTGTTGTAGGCCTGGACGAAGTAGAACCTCGCCCGCTGCCCGTCGCCCTTCTGCTGCATGATCAAGCCGAGGGCTGTCGCCAGTTCCGAATCGACCGCCGCGTTCTTGTTGCCGATCCGCCGGACCAACTCTTCCAGAAGCTTCTGCCGAGCCTCGTGACTGCCCTGGCGACCCAGAAGATACCGAATGGCATCGGCCACCACCGCGCGGTCGGCCCGTTCGTCCACATAGTCCTGTAATGCGGCCAACACCTGGACCGAGTAGTCCTTCGCGGTCGATCGCGTTGCCAGTCTCAGCAAGAGGGGCTCGACGTCCCTGGCCTGTGGGTCCAGCCATTTGGCGGCGATCAGCAGGACAATCGCCTGATCGATCGTGGACTGGCCCGGGTCCTCGGCCTGTATCCGCTCTCGGGCGATCTGCACGAATCGCGCTGCTGCCGATGGCGACTGGAGCCTGTCGAACGTGTCGGCCGGGCGCGCCGGCGTCGCTGGGGCGACGCCCTGCCACGGCGCGGTCTGCGCGCGGAGAGCCGTCGCGAACAGAGCCACGCTGAGCAGCGCCACGATCGACTTGTCCTTGAGCATTCACTTCTCCTTGAAGGCATGGAACAGGCCTTGAGTCAATAGGGTATTTCGGGCGACGGCGGCATCGGCTTTAGATGTTATCGCCACAAGGGCAGACGATTTCCCTCTGTCTTCGACAAATAGCAGTCCGATAAGTTCCACGCGGAGACATCGCGCGATCGGGGTGCCTGGTCTGCCATCGAGCGTCAGTCTCTGGGCCGGCGGCCGCCGATCAGCAGCGAGAGCATCTCCATGCCCCAGAGCCTGGCGACCAGCAGATAGGTGCCGGCGGCAACGGGAACGGCCACGGACAACTGAAGCGCCACCCCGTGGTATCGCATCGCGTACAACACGGCCAGGAGGACCACCTCCATGCAAATTGTCGCTCCGATCGTCTCGAGAACGGCCCGCCGCATCCCTGTACGGATTTCCGGACCGAATCGACGGCGCAGGATCGTTGCAAGGATTCCTACCTGAAGATACGAGCAGATGGCGGTCGAGGCAGCCAGCCCGCCGGCGCCGAGGAACCAGACCAGCGTCAGATTCAGACAGACGTTCACCAGCACCGCGACCGCCGCGCTCTTGGCGGGCACGCTTGACTCCTGAAGCGAGTAGAATACCCGCGTCAGAACCTGCTGGGCGATGTACCCGCCGAGCCCGAGGACGTAGAAGGCCAGGGTGAACGTAGTCCCGATGGTGTCAGCGGAGCTGAATTCCCCTCGCTCGAAGATCAGCCCGACGAGGGGCTCGCCGACCAGCAGCAGGCCGACGGTGGCGGGCAGCGCAATGAACACGGAGCATCGCAGCCCTCGGGAGACCGTCCGGCACAACGACGTGAAGTCCTTGCGAGCCGCGTCGGAACTGAGCACGGGGAAGATGGCCGTGGCCAGGGAGATTCCGAAGACGCCGAGAGGGAATTGATAGAGCCGTTGCGCGTAAAACAGTTGCGAGACAGCCCCTTCCCACATGGGGTACGCGATCCGGCGCCCAAAGAGCTCGAAGAACTGCCCTTTCTCCGCGGAGCCCGAGAGCCACAGTGCCACAAAGTTGTCGGCCAGGGTGTTGATCTGCGTTGCGGTCAGGCCCAGCACCATCGGCCCCATCAGGATGAGCACCCGGCGAAACGCCGGCGATCGGATGTCCCACGCCGGCCACAGAGGCACGCCGCAGGATCGAAGCGGCGGGATGTGGATGCCCAGTTGAACGATTCCCGTCAACAGAACGGCTCCGGCCGCCAGGAAGACCTGCGTTCGCGGAGGGACCTTCAAGACCCACCCGCCGAAACACAGGGCGACAATCAGCAGCACATTCAAGACCACCGAGGCGGCCGCCGGAGCTGCGAAGTGTCTGTGCGTGTTCAGAATGCCGCCCAGGATCGCCACCGTGCAGATGAGGGTCATGTAGGGCAACATGACGCCGGTGAGATGCAGCTTCAGCCGGGTCGCTTCATGATCCGAAAGCGCATACAGGATCCAGATCAACGCCTCCCCCGCAACCACGATCGCCGTCAGGATGACGAACACCACGGTCGTCGCGGTCATGGCCAGCCGGTCGGCCCGGTAACGGTCCTTTTCCAGTTCCTGACTGTAGATAGGGATCAGCGACGAGGAGGCAGCGCCCTCTCCGAAGAGCCGCCGCGCAAGATTGGGAATCATGAAGGCGATGACCCATCCGTCCATGACGCCGCTGGCGCCCAGGAAGAAGGCGAAGACCATGTCGCGAAGCATGCCGAGGACCCGGCTGACGACGGTCAGCACCACGATTTGCCGAAACCCTTTGATCAAGTGCATCCTCCTTGAATTGCGGGCCCCCCTCAGAGCGGCCGGGCTACGCCTCGATTCCCTTGCGCGGCGCGACGCTGAACGGTCGGCACCGACCCACGTTGTTCAGAAGACCAACCGCCATCATATTCACCAGCAGGCTGGAGCCCCCGTAGCTGACGAACGGCAGGGTCAGCCCGGTGATCGGCATCAGCCCAAGCGTCATGCCGACGTTGGTGGCGACCTCGACGACAAACATGGCGACGATGCCCATGGCCATCAGCCGGCCGAACGGGTCGGTGTTGTGGACCGCGATCTCCAGGCCGCACATGACAAGAAGCACATACAGCAGCAGAAATCCGAGGCAACCGATGAAACCCGACTGATGGGCGATGATCGAAAAGATGAAGTCGTTGTGCCGTTCCGGGAGAAAGTCGTACTTGATGAACGGCCCCTGGCCGTAGCCGGCGCCGCTCCAGCC
>JAAYBA010000327.1 GCA_012719085.1 Planctomycetota bacterium | reverse complement strand
CCAGAACAACATCCGTCTTCGGTTCGAGATGGAGATCAACTCGCTGCTCGGGATGCAGAAGGCCCTGTATAGGGGCAAGTACGAGTACGACGTCCCCACCTTCACGACCGTCACCGTTGACACCGAGATCGTCATACCCGATGGACAGACGGCCCTGATCCACGCAGGACCGATGCGCTCGCTTGGCGACATCCTCAGCAACGAAAGCGACCCGCCCGCCCCCATGCTCATGCTCATCAAGCCCACCCGAACACCGGTCCGGCCTCCCGACCCCACAGCCCCGATGCCCGACAACCGCCGTCCGGGCGATCCCGGCATGGGCGGCCTGCCACCCGGCATAGGTTTACCGTAAGGGCGACGCATGCGTCGCCCCTACCGAGGGCGTCAGGTAAGCATGGCTTCGGTGAGGGCTTTGCGGTGGCGGCGGAGCCACTTGGTCTTGCGGACGATCATGCGGAGGAAGTCGAGTCCGCTGTGATCGCCGAAGAAGCCGGTGGCCGCCACGGGCAGGACCGCCTCGGCGATCATCGCTTCGATCATCAGGTCGACGAGCCCATAGAGTTTGCGTTTGCTCAGCGGGACGACTTCTCGATAGCCCGCGAGGAACTGCAAGAGGCGCTCCTGGTCGAAGGCGTCGGGCCACTGGGCAGGATCAGGTGAAGCGCCGATGATCGAGAACTGGAGCATGCCATTGGCCAGGTCGGTCACGGGCGGCGCAATGCGGATCGAATCGAAATCCACCACACCGACCACCTTGCGGTCGGAGAAGAGCAGGTTGCCCGGATGCCAGTCGCCGTGGATGACCTGGGCCTTCCAGGACGGATAGCCAAGCCGATTGACGCGATTGCTGGAGCGGTCGTACCGGACGATCAGCGATTCCGTCACGGCGGCGGCCCGTTCGAGCGAGCCGGTGCGCTTGTCGCTACGGATCATGCCCAGATGCTGGCGCACGGTGGCCGAGTCGTGAAAGCTGCCCCGGAACGGCTCGTAGTCGTGGGCGAAATCACGCAGACACACGTGCAGATGGGCCAGTTGCCGGCCCGCGTCGGCGATCGCTTCGGGCGAGGCGTCGCAGCGCGAGCCGGTGACAAACGTGAACAACTCGTAGATGTGATTCTCAATGCTCAGGACGGTCTTGCGGTCGTCGCTTGTGGGCACCAGGGAGGTAACGGGAAAGGCCCGGGCCGACAGGTGCCTCTGGACGGCATGGGCAAAGGCGACGCGTCCGGCGTCGTCACGACCCTTCGGGCGTCGCTTGAGAAGGAACGTCCCTTTGTCGGCGTGGACGATCACTTTGGGGGCCCGTCGATTGCCCGCCGAGAGTGAGCGGACGCGGTGAACGACGCCGACATCGTAGTGGCTCAAGATGCGGACAAGCTCCTCCGACGCGAAACTGGCTCCTCCTCTGGACATTGGCAACTCTCTCGGATTCGGCGGGGTCTGCACGCGGACCAGCGTCAGAAGGCGAGCATCAGAATGATGATCAGCACGGAGATGGCGGAAACCGCTCCAAGGATGAGCACGGCCAGACGGTAGCGATTGATCCTCTCTTCGACGTGCTCTTCGTTTTCGACTTCGACCGTCTCGCCTTCCTCAAGCTTTTCGAGCATCGAGACGTCAAATCGCTTGTGCGCCTGCAACGGCTGGTGTCCTTCGCGGAGGGCCTCCAGGTCCATCAGCAGCTCTTCGACATTGTTGTAGCGGTCCTCCCGGCGCTTGGCCATCATGATCTCGATGACCTCCGAGATTCCGGCCGACAGGATCGTATTGATGTGATCCGGGGGAACCAGCTTCTCGCGCAGGTGCTTCTTCATGATCTCGGCCGAGTCGTCGCCGGTGAATGGCACCTTCCCGGTGACCATGTGATAGAGGGTCGCGCCGAGTCCATAGATGTCGGCCCGGCCGTCGATGTCGATCTTGCCGCGGATCTGTTCCGGCGCGATGTAATAGGGCGTGCCGTAGGCCTTGCCGGCCTCGCTCTGGGCCGTCTCGATATCGGCGGTTTCCCGCGCCAGACCCATGTCGGCCAATTTCACCACGCCCTGCTTGTTGATCATGATGTTCTTGGGCTTGACATCGCGGTGGACCAGGCCGTGCGAGTGGGCGTGGACCAGGGCGTGGGCCACCTGAATAATGATCTCGATGGCTTCCTTCTCGCCGAACGGGGTGCCGCCGACGAGATCGTCGGCGAGCGTCTTGCCCTCGACGTATTCCATGACAAAGTAGTGATAGCCGCCGGCCTCGCCGACGTCGATGGCCTGCACGATGTTCGGATGGTTGAGCTTGCCGGCAGCCTGCCCTTCCTTGTAGAACCTTTGGACGTATTCGGGGTTCTCGGTGAATCGACGGGGCAGGACCTTGATCGCTACGGTGCGGTTGAGGCTGAGCTGCTTGGCCTTGTACACGAACGCCATGGCCCCGGCGCCGATCTTGCCGAGGATCTTGTAGCCGGGGATCTGGTGGACGGCGACCTTGTTCTCTTTGATGCTTAACTTGAGGCGCTCGGCCTGGGTGGCGGTGATATAGCCCAGTTCGATGAGCAGCTCCTGGAGCATGAGCGGGTTGATCTTACGGCGTTCCTGGAGCTCCTGGATCGAGTGGCGAAGCTCCTTGTCCGTACAGAGCCCCTGGTCCACCGCCATCTTGCCAAACACTGTGTCGTAGCTCGTTTCGCTTGCCATTGGGAACCCCCCAGGTCGCCCAGGGGCCGTATCCATACGCCGGGAAGCCTCATTGTGCGGCTCCAGTGGTCAGATCCGATAAACGCCACCGCCGGCGATCATTATCGACGTATCAGGGCCTGTGTCAAAAAAAAAGTCCGCTTTTTGGCGCAGACCAAACGCAAACGAGAACCCCATCGACCTTTTCGGCATAGGGGTTTAGCCGTTTCTTCTGTGACGGCCGGATAAACCGCCTCTCTCGGCCCTCGCGTTTTAGGGTTGACCTCGGGGTCAAGAGCGGTAAACTGATGCCGCAATAAAGACTGACATCAGGCAAGGAAGGACTGATAGGAGATTCTCAGTGGCATACAATTGTGTTGTGCTGGCCAAGCAGGTGCCCGATACGCAGAGGATCACCGGCAAGGTCATGAACGACGACGGCACGGTGAACCGGTCGGCGTTGCCGGCCATCTTCAATCCCGAAGATCTCAATGCACTGGAGCTGGCCCTGCAGATCAAGGACCGCTTCGGTGGACGGGTGACTGTGGTCACGATGGGCCTGCCCGGCGCGACCCGCATCCTGCGGGAGTCGCTGTATCGGGGCGCCGACGCGGCCGTTCTGGTCACGGACATGCGTTGCGCCGCCAGCGACACGCTGGCGACCAGCTATATCCTCAGTTGCGCCGTCCGAAGGATGGACTACGATATCGTGTTGTGCGGCCGGCAGGCCATCGACGGTGACACCGCCCAGGTAGGGCCGCAGTTGGCCGAGAAGCTGGGAATCCCCCAAATCACCTACATTGAAGCCCTGGAGGACCTCCACGACAACACCATCCAGGTCCGTCGCAACATCGGCAACGGGTGGCAGTCCGTCAAGTCGCGGCTGCCGGTCCTTCTGACGGTCACGGGCGAAGCAAACACACCGAGGGTGGCGGCGGCGAAGCACCTGATGAAATACAAGAAGGCCCGCACGCCGGCGGAGGCCACCGCCGAGATCAAGGCGATCAACCCGAACGCCGTCGAAGCGGAGATCAAGGAGTTGAGCGAGACGCGCTGCGACGCATTGAAGGCCAGAGGACTTCTGATCGAACAGTGGAACCTGGACCAGGTCGAGGCGGATCTGACGTGGTGCGGCCGGGGCGGTTCGCCCACCAAGGTCCATCGCATTCAAAGCGTGGTCCTGGCCGCCAAGGAGAGCAAGGAAGTCGAGCCGACCGATGAGGGGCTGGCGGAAATGATCCACGAATTGATCGACGACAAGATCATCGCGTAGGCTCAGGCTCGCGTCCACGCGGGCAACGTGGCAATGGAGTGACATGTTCTGCGGGGTGGTGTCGCCCCCGCATTCGATGCAATGTTCCTGGGGCCCAGAGGGTTCGTTTACAGATTCGGATTTCCCATGATCGACGTGAACAGACAAGGTGAAGTGTGGGTGTTCGCCGAGCAGCATGGCGGCAAACTGGAAGAGACCCCTATCGAATTGATGAGCAAGGCCCGCCATCTGGCCGATACGCTCAAGGTCAAGCTGGCGGCCGTCCTGCCGGGCGACGAGGTGCGTCACCTGTCCACCGAACTGATCCATTACGGCGCCGACAAGGTCTATCTGGTCGAGCACCCGCTGCTGCGAAGCTACCAGACCAACAGTTACGCCAAGGTCATTCTGGAGCTGATCGGCAAGCACAAGCCGCAGATCGTGCTGTACGGCGCAACGGCTGCCGGCCGCGATCTGGCCCCGCGCGTGGCCAGCGCCGCCAAGGCCGGTTTGACCGCCGACTGCACCGACCTTCAGATCGGCACGCACAAGGCCGGCAAGGACGGTGAGGTCCACGAGAACCTGCTTTTTCAGATTCGCCCGGCCTTCGGCGGCAACATCGTCGCGACGATCATCAACTACGATCGCTGGCCGCAGATGGCGACGGTTCGGGAAGGCGTGATGCCCATGCCGGAGCCCAATCCCAACCATCACGGCGTGATTGTCACCGAGACGGTCCGCCTGGCACAGGACGACCTGCCGATCGAGATCCTTCAGGAGCACAAACGCGCCAAGAAGGTTGATCTGAAGGCGGCTCGGATCATCGTCGCCGGCGGCGCCGGGGTCGGCAGCAAGGAGAACTTCAAGCTGGTATGGGATCTGGCGAATTGTCTGGGCGCCGCTCCGGCCGCGACACGACCGGCCGTCGACCTGGGCTTCATCGACCATGACCACCAGGTCGGCCAGACCGGCACGACGGTGCGGCCGAGCCTCTACATCGCCGTCGGGATCAGCGGCGCGATTCAGCACCAGGCAGGCATGGCGCAGAGCCAGAAGATCGTCGCCATCAACAACGACCCGGAGGCCCCCATCTTCGGCATCGCGCACTACAAAATCGTGGGCGACCTCAACGAGGTGGTGCCGAAGATGATTCGGGCGATCAAGGAAAAAGGTGTCAAGGACTGAAGAAAGATCAAAACGTGAACAGCAAAGATCAAAATGTCGGAATGCCCGCGCCGCGGGCATGACTTCCTCAATTTTGCCTTTTGGTTTTTTGATTCTTAATTTTGCCACAGCGGGCGAACGGCCCCTAAGCACAGGACGAAAGATATGGGGAATTTTTACAAAGACAACGACGATATCCAGTTCCTGTTCCGACACATCGATCTCGGGCGTCTGGCCTGCCTTTGCGAGGAGGGATTCCGCTTCGCCGAGGAATTTGACTACGCCCCGGGCGATGCCGATGAGGCTGTGCAGAACTATGAGATGGTGCTCGATGCCCTCGGCGAACTCGCCGCCGATTTCATCGCCCCACGGGCCGAGAGCGTAGATCGCGAAGGCAATACGCTCAACGAGGACGGGACGGTTACGCGAGCCAAGGGGATCGCCGAGGCGCTGGAGAAGCTCGCCCAGGCCGAGGTGATGGGCTTCACCCTGCCATACCGCTTCGGCGGGCTGAACTTCCCGAACCTGCTGTACTCGATGGCCACCGAGATCATCTCCCGGGCCGACGCATCCTTGATGAACATCTTCGGGCTCCAAGGGATCGCCGAGACGATCAACGCCTTCGCCTGCGAGGAGCTCAAGCAGCACTACCTGCCTCCGTTCGCCGAGGGCAAAGTGACCGGGGCGATGGTGCTGACCGAACCGGACGCCGGGTCGGACCTGCAAGCCGTCAAACTACGGGCTTTCGAGGACGAAAAGGGAAACTGGTTCCTGCACGGCGTCAAACGCTTCATCACCAACGGCTGCGGCGACGTTCTGCTGGTCCTGTCGCGCAGCGAGCCCGACCGTAGCGGCGGACTGGGCCTGAGCCTGTTCGTCTGCGAGCCCGGCCCGACCGTGCACATCCGACGCCTCGAAGACAAGCTGGGCATCCATGGCTCGCCCACCTGCGAGATCTTCTTCGACAACACCCCCTGCAAGCTGATCGGCGAACGCAAGCGCGGTCTGGCCCCCTACGTTGCAACGCTGATGAACGGTGCGCGGATCGGCATCGCCGCCCAGTCGATGGGCATCGCCGAGGCGGCGTATCGCATCGCACGGGACTATGCCGCCAGCCGCAAGCAGTTCGGCGTCGCCATCGAGAAGCTGCCGGCCGTGCGCGACATGCTGATCGAGATGAAGATCGCCGTCGAGGCCGGTCGCACCCTGCTCTATGAAACCAGCCGCGTCGTGGACCTGGCGGTCGCGTACAACAAGAGGTTGGAGGAAAATCCGCCCGAAGACAAGGGCGAGTTGAAGGAACTCAAGAACGACGCGCGAAGCTACAAACGCTATGCCGGCATGTTGACGCCGATGGCCAAGTACCTCTGCTCAGAAATGTGCAACCAGGTCGCCTACGACGCGATCCAGGTCCTCGGCGGCAGCGGATACATGCGGGACTACGCCAGCGAGCGGCACGCCCGCGACGCACGGATCACGACCATCTACGAAGGAACCACACAACTTCAGATCGTCGCCGCCGTGCGAGGCGTATGCAGTGGCACCGCTGAGAAGTACCTTGCCGATCTTGCGGGGCAGGACTACGCCGCTGAGGTCAAAGACCTGATCGGCAAGCTCTCCGAGGGGGTCGAGCAACTCAAGGCCACAGTCGAGTTCGTCAAGGACAAGGGAAACGACTACATGGACCTGTACGGCCGGGCGCTGACGGACATCGCAATCGCCCTGATCAACGGCTATCTGCTGTGCGACCAGGCCGGCACGAAGGTGCAGATGGACGTCGCCGTAGCGCCGGGCGCCTCGTCGGCCAACGGTCAGGCCGTGCCGATGAAGCAGCGGAAGGCCCTCCTGACGCGCCGGTACGTCGAAAAGAACGCGCCGAAGATCAAGGCCTTGGCCGAGGTGATCTGCCAGGGCGACCGTTCGACGCTCAGCGACTACGAAGCGCTCGTCGGACCGGTCCAGGAACAGTAGCACAGGGGTTCGCTTTCATGCTGGGAGCCGTGATTTTCGACTTCGACGGGGTCATCACCGACTCGGAGATCCTGCACTTTCGCGCGTTCAACGCAGTCTTGAGCGACCACGGCCTGGAGCTGGCCAAGAAGGAGTACTACGCCCACTATCTCGGCCTGAACGACAAGGACTGCTTCAAGACGCTGATCGGCGAGGGCCGCCTGGGCATTAAGGTATCCCAGATCGGTGAGTTGATCCGCCGCAAGACGCTCATCTTCGAAGAGCTGGCCCGCACCGACGGCAAGATCATCGAAGGCGTGCGTCCGTTTCTCGATATGCTCGCGTCGAACGCCGTGCCAATGGCCATTTGTTCGGGCGCGTTGCGGGCGGAGATCGAACTGATCCTCGACGACTCCGGGCTGCGCGACTTCTTCCGGGCGATTGTCTCGGCCGAACAGGTCAAGCGAGGCAAGCCGCACCCAGAAGGGTTCCTCTTGACCCTCCGAAAGCTCAGCGAGCGTCTGAGCAGCCCGATGACAGCAAAGCAATGCATCGTGGTCGAGGACTCCCACTGGGGTCTCAAGGCCGCCCAGGCCGCCGGCATGCACACCGTGGCCGTGACGAACACGTATGATGCGGACCAGCTCGCCTCGGCAGAGAAGATCGTCGAACGGCTCGACAGTCTGACCCTGGCCGATCTGACACAGCTCTGTCGCCCGGACGCGGACAATCTTGTTTGAACGACAATCGTCACAGGAGATCGTCATGTCCAGATTTTGTGCGGCCCTGCTGCTTGTTGCCCTGTCACTTTCCACCGTCACAGCCGCTCGCAACGAAGCCCCCTTCCAGGCAGTTACTCTGTTTGGATGCGATGCCTCGGGCACACAAGACGGGCACAATCGCTGGAACGCCGGACCGCGCGACGCCGCGTGGGACATCTTCATGTACGAGGGCAACATCGCCCAACAAGCCGAGGCAGTCAAATGGTTGAACGATCCACAGACGCATCTCGTCGCCTTCGGCCCCGCCAACGGCGACACCACATATACGCTGCACATCGAATGCACCACTGACATCGAGTATTTCGGCCTGAATCTCTTCGGCCCAGACAAAGGCCAACCGGTGATCTCCGTTTACGCCCCTGTCACGCGTGATTCATCGAAGCCGACGTCATTCCAAGTCAACCGCTCGGCCCACACGATGGGCTGGCCGATCACCGACGTGCCGGCTTGCGGCTCGGTGACCGCTGGCCGCGCGCTAACGAGCCTCTGGACTCATACGGCCGGCAATGGGGAACAATACACCCTCACGAATTTTCGCGTCCTGGCACCGGTGGCGGTGGATCATCTGGATCTCGTCGGGCCGCACCAGACCGGCCCCAGCGGCCAGGCGGATTACGTGTTTCAGTTCACGCTGTCCGTGGAAGACGCCGATTCGGCTCCGCCGGACTGGTTGCTTTGGACCGATACGGTCGCCGCGATGCAGATCGGACCGAACAACCCCGGCCACACATGGAAGCAGCGATACGACTGGCAGAATGCCATGCCGCCCTTCTCCTTCGTGTTCGACGACCGGCCTTCCGGCGAATTGCTCAAAACGTGGACGCACGAGGCCCGACACGAGACGCTCGACGCCCACCGCGTGGCCCACACGCTCACCTGGCGCGATCCACAGACCGGCCTGATCGTCCGCTGGCAAGGTCTGGAATACACCGACTTCGAGAGCATCGAGTGGACTGTTCATCTGACCAACGGCGGAAACAGGGACACACCGATCATTGAGCGTGTCAATGCGTTGGACGCACGGTTTTGCCGAGGGCCGGCCCAGGAATACCTCCTCAGACATTGGCGTGGAACCTCGGTAGGTCCTGAGGATTTCGCTCCGAGCAGCAGCGTGCTCGAAGTAGGCCGCAAGCTCTCCTTCGCTCCCCGCGGCGGTCGCGGCACGGCCGGCGAATGGCCCTACTACAACATCGACACCGGCGACGAAGGGATCATCCTGGCCGTCGGCTGGCCCGGCCAGTGGCACACCGATTTCCAGCGAGACGATGGGACGGGGCTGCACATCACTGCCGGGCAGGAAGCCACCCATTTCCGTCTGCGCCCAGGAGAAACCGTCCGGACGCCGCTGATCGTCATGCAGTTCTGGAAAGGCGGGGACTGGATCGACGCCCAGAACACATGGCGACGGTGGATGATCCGGTACAACCTGCCCCGCCGCAAGGGTCAGCCGCTGCCGCTGCCGATGTTCTGCGCGTGCAGCTCACACCAATTCGCCGAGATGACCAAAGCCGACGAACGCAGTCAGATCGAGTTTATGGACCGCTACCTCGACAGGGGGCTCAAACTGGACTACTGGTGGATGGACGCCGGCTGGTATGTCGGGGCCGCCGAGAAAGGCTGGGCCGCAGCGGTCGGCACGTGGGAGATCGACCGTCGCCCGCACCGCTTCCCGAACGGCTTCAAGCGAATCAGTAACCATGCCCACGACCGGGGCGTCGAGATCATCGTGTGGTTCGAGCCCGAGCGGGTGCACGCCGGGACGTGGTTGGCCGAGAATCACCCAGAATGGGTGCTGGGCGGCTCCGGCGGAGGACTGCTCAATCTGGGCGACCCCGACGCGTGGAACTGGCTCGTCAATCACATCGATAAGATGATCACCGAGGAAGGCATCGATCTGTATCGCCAGGATTATAACATCGAGCCGCTGAACTTCTGGCGCCGCAACGACGCACCGGATCGTCAGGGAATCACCGAGAACAAATACGTCACAGGCTATCTCGCCTACTGGGATGAACTGCTTCGCCGTCACCCCGGTATGGTGATCGACTCCTGCGCCAGCGGCGGCCATCGCAACGACCTGGAAACCATGCGGCGGTCCGTGCCCCTGCTGCGCAGCGACTACCTGTTCGAGCCTGTCGGGCAGCAGGGACACACGTACGGCCTGTCGTTCTGGCTGCCGTTCCACGGCACGGGATACTGTCCCTCGAACACAGCCGGATGGGGCTGGGGCACGGGCGGGCAAAGCTACGCCCCGTACACCCGTCGGAGCAACATGTGTCCGGCTAACATCGGGCTTTTTGACTTCCGCGTCGCGGTCGATGACGAGTTGATCCTGAAGCTCTATCGCGAGTGGCTTGAAGTGGCGCCGGCCTATTTCGGCGATTACTACCCGCTAACCGACTACAACCTTTCACAACAGGATTGGATCGCCTGGCAATTCGATCGGCCCGACGAGGGCACGGGGTTCGTGCAGGCCTTCCGCCGCGAGGACTGCATTTTCAGTTCGGCCGAGATCCCGTTGCGCGGTCTGGACGCGGATGCCGTGTACGAGGTGCAGGACTTCGATGGCGCCGACACACTCCGTCTGTCCGGCAGGCGGCTGCTGGAGACGGGCCTGCCGATCCACATTCCCGCCAGGCCCGGCACTGTCACCGTCAAGTATACGAAGGCGCCTTGATGGCAACCGCCGTCGCCGCAAATGCGTCCTATAAGCAGCCGCGATCCGAGAAAGACAGCATTCACTTCATGGGCACAGCAGAGTGACCAAGGCACGGAGAGGGGCTTGATGACCCTCCAGATGTGGAGGAATTCAACCCCACGCGAAATCAGCTCCATGTGCATATTCATTTGTGCCGATATGCCACACAGATGTCAGGGCCATGATCGCCTACGCCCGCGGTATGACAATGAGCTTCAAGTACCTGAAGGTCACGGTCCATGTGGATACGGCGCAGTCATCTTCTTGTTGTGGTACTTCTGTTCGGCGTCGCATCGGTCCTTCTGTTTGTGTCGCGAAGGCCCGGACTGGACGCCTGTGCGATTCTCTCTGCCGATCCCGGGGACGGCCTCTGCCCGGCGGTGACGATCGCTCACCCGCCGGAGGGAGCGCTCTTTCCTCCGGACATCGCGGCCCCGACGTTTCGCTGGTCGGCCGACGAGTCCGCATGCGATGCGTGGGCGATTCGCCTGAGATTCCAGGATGGGGCAGACGACCTGAGCGTTCTCGTACGCGAACCCCTCTGGGTGGCGGACCGATCGCTATGGGAAACGATCAAGACGCGGTCTCTCGAAAAACCGGTCGAGATGCTCGTCGTCGGCGTCAGCGGCTCTCGCCCAGGCAAGGTCCTCGCCCGAGGACGTGTCACGTTTGCGACATCGCCGGATGAGGTCGGTGCGTCCTTGTTCTACCGGGAGGTGAACCTGCCCTTTATCGAGGCCGTCAAGGACCCCACGAAGATCCGCTGGCGATTCGGCTCCATCTCGTCCGAGGACATGCCGCCGGTCGTCCTGGAGAACGTGCCGGTCTGTGGGAACTGCCACTCTTTTCCTACCGATGCAAGCCTTCTGGCGATGGATGTGGACTACGCCAATAGCAAGGGGTCCTACGTGGTGACGCGGGTGGCCGAAGAGATGATGCTGCCGACGAGCGACATTATCACGTGGAACGACTATCACGTCGAAGACGGCGAACAGACCTTCGGCCTGCTCTCACAGATTTCTCCGGACGGTCGTTATGTGGTCAGCACGGTCAAGGACCGCTCGGTCTTCGTGCCCATGCCGGCCCTGGCATTCTCCCAGCTCTTCTTCCCGATCAAAGGCATCCTGTGCATCTACGACCGGCATACACAGCAGTTTGCCGCCCTGCCCGGCGCCGATGATCCCCGATACGTTCAGAGCAATCCGACATGGAGCCCGGACGGCAAGTACATCGTCTTTGCCCGCAGCGAGGCCTACAGACTCCGCGCCGACGACAAGAGCAAGGTCCTTCTGAGCCCGGAGGACTGCGCCGAGTTCGTCGAAGAGGGCAAGCCGTTCCTTTACGACCTCTATCGTATCGCGTTTAACGAGGGGAGAGGTGGCGTGCCGGAGCCGATCCCAGGCGCCTCCGGTGACGGGATGAGCAACTACTTCGCCCGCTATTCTCCTGACGGCAAGTGGATCGTCTTCTGCAAGGCGAAGAGCTACATGCTGCTCCAGCCGGACAGCCAACTCCACATCATCCCTGCCGCGGGAGGTGAGCCGCGACGATTGGAGGGCAACACCGCCCGAATGAACTCATGGCATAGCTTCTCGCCGAATGGGCGGTGGCTGGTCTTCTCCTCCAAGGCCGGCTCGGACTACACGCAACTGTTCCTGACACACATCGACGAGGCCGGACACAGCAGTCCCGCCATCTGCCTGTCCCACCTGACAGCTTCGGACCGGGCCGCCAACATCCCCGAGTTCGTCAATGCCGCTCCCACCGCCATTCGGAAGATCCACGAACAGTTCCTGAACGACTACTCCTTCGTTCGGGCCGCAGACGCCTTCTTTCGAGCCCACGACACCGACGGCGCGATCCGGGAGTACCGAAAGGCCCTGGAACTGAACCCGCAGAACGTCTGGGCCCACCGCACCTTGGGTTTTCTCCTCTTCAACGTCAAGGAGCAGTATGACGAGGGCCTGGTGCACCTGCAGACCGCCCTGGAACTGGACCGTCGCGATCCGCGTACGCACCACGACTTGGGTATGGCCCTCCTGTACCGAGGTCAACTGGACTCGGCCGCTGCCCATTTGCGTGCGGCGATCAAGGGGATGCCACACGGGCTCGGGCTCCAATACGACGCGATCCGCATGCGGCACGCCCTCGGGCAAGCCCTCCTTGCCCAAGGACGGTTGGCGGAGGCGGTGGATTGCATGTCCAATCTGCTGCGGCTCGACCCGAACTGCGCCGAGGCCCACTATGGCCTCGCGCTGGCGCTGGCGGGCATGGAAAGGCCTCGAGATGTGATCGCACACTACACCACGGCCGTCCGGATCCGACCCGAGGTGGACAATTCACCGATGCTGCACGATTTCATCGCGGGGTACTATGTGAACCGTCGGGCATTCAAACAGGCCCTGGCCCATCAGACACGGGCTTTGGAACTGGCGAAGGTCTCCGGGGACCCGGCCCTCATCGGCGCGATCGAAGAGCGTCTGCGCATCTGCCGACAACTTCTGCCAGGGGCCGGGGCTCCGTAGAGGCCACGCACCCGGCGGAGGCTTGATCCGAACAGCCCTTTCGCCAAGATAGAGCAGCCCCCCTGTCCCCTCAGTTGCCGGCTGCGGTGTGCATCTTGCCGGGGTAACGAGCGTCGAGCCAGTCCAGGTCTGGATTGGGCGGATTGAATACCTGATTCTTGCCGAACCCCTGGGCACTTGCCTCGCCTCGACTCCTACAGAAGACAACCGTTCGTTTGTCCTCCCATTTTTTGCGCTCGGCGTGGCCATCCATATAGCTGAACGTGCAGGCATCGCTGTGGAAGATGCCCAGCGGGTCCCACATGCTCCCGGAGTACGGGACATACGACCAGCCGTCGTGATTGAAGTTGCCCGCCGAGCCGTCGTAGATTTCCTCCACGAAGAGCATCTTATTGGCCTGGTCCTTGAAGGTGAACAACTTCTTCGGATCGGTCGGGTCTGTCCCGCGCATGTAATCCGACAACGAGTAACTGCGGAAGATCCGATACTCCAGACCGTTGCCCAAGCTGGTGCCCATGTTCTTGCGATTGTCGCCTGGACAATGATAAACACCAGACTCACTGACGTAGCGATAAAGCGCCCCCGCCCGCAAGCCGTTATATCGCTGCTCCAGCGTCACTGCGCCAGTGACCATGCTGTACGAGCCGCTGTCGCTGATATCTCCCGGCGGCCTAACCCACGGGGGAACCCCGCCCACGTCGTCGTGCCGGGCCCACCCTCCGCAGATGGAACCGTCATTGTCATCGGCGTACATGATATACGCCTGCGTCAGCGACCGCTGGTTTGCCAGGCAGTTGACGCCACGCGCCTGTTCCCGGGCAATCTTAAGGGCCGGCATCAGGATCGCCATCAGAATGGCGATCACCGCAATCACAACCAGCAGTTCGATCAGGGTGAATCCGCTACGCCTGCACATGCACAGGCCCTCTCAATATCACGTCGTAACGTCGCTATTGAATGCCCCGGCGCCTCATGCACAACCAAGTCCGGCTGCCGGACGGCCAACCCACACGTAACTTCTGCAAACCCATTCTATCAGGGTCGAAGAGCCGGGACAACACTTCGGGCCGCGAAACGCGCAGACGAGAATGGATACGGATGCCCTCCCGACCGAGCGGAATGGCGTCTCGAAGCCCTGAACAGTGCGTCTTTTTCGGTCTTGGGTCCAAAATTCTCTAAAGTTTTTGAGCCGGCCGTTCCGATACAAGATAACGGAAATGATAGGGCGTTTGTTACAGGGCAGCCTTGTCGAACGAGCTTGCAACGGACCGAGGCAGACGCTTGTGGGGAGTTGAGGCTCGCGACGCGTAAACGTTCCTAACTAATCTTCTATCTATTCTTGTAGCGGTAGCAGCTCTCTGTTACCGCTTCTTTTTTAGCCCGGCCGTCCTGCGGCAGTCCGCCCAGGGGCGATTCGGCGTCGGTCCGGGCCCGGACAGGACAGAGGAGACAATCACATGGCAAAGTCGCGGGACACCCGAAAAGAGAAAAAGAAAGAGCCCCAGAAGACGGCCAAGGAGAAACGACAAGCCAAACGAGATAAGAAGAACGGCTGAGAAGCCTGCCGCAGCCGACCCAACGCGCCATCCGAGAGCGTCCGGGATCATCCGCCTGCCTCAATCGGACGGATTTTGATGTTGCGGAAGACGACCTGCCCGTGGTCGCCCTGGAGAGCAACATAGCCGGCATTTGACTTGGCAAACAAAGGCATCCGGCCGAACTTGCTCTTGGCCACTCGGTCCTTGAAGTCCTCGCTGCCCAGGACATACTCGAAGTAGATCACGCCGTTAATCTCGTGAACGCATCTCTCGGGCGTCACGAGAAGCCGGATGTGATTCCACTGCCCTGGCTGCTTTGTGGCATCGAGCGGCCTCCCTGTGTCGGGGTCGGCTGGAGGCTGATACAGGCCGTACAACCAGCCGCAGCGAACGGGGTCGGCGGCCTCCCTGTTGTCTTCGAGTTGGAACTCCGGCCCGGTCGCCCAGGCGGCGCTGCCCTCGTCGGTAACATGGTACATGATGCCGCTGTTGCCCGCTGGACTGATATCGTACTCCAGCGTCAGTTCGAACCAATCGAACTTCTCGTCCGTGCACAGATCGCCCGCGTTGCGCGGATCGGCACACACCAGAGCGCCGTCCCGAACCTGCCAGCCGGGGCGGATTCCCTGACTCTTGAAGTTGCGCCAACCGTCGAGGTTCTCCCCGTTGAACAGCAGCTTCCAGCCAGCCGCTTTCTCCTCATCGGTGAGTGCATTTGGCCTCGGAGCGGCCGCCTCGGCAGCAATTTTCTCCCCCAACGCGGCCTTCCATTCGCTGCCAAGCTCCTGAACCGATTTGCCCGTGTATTCGACCCACAGGTCTTCGGCGTACCGTCCCTCCCGTGCCGCGGCATTGAGCTTGCGGACGATGTCCTTGTCGTGTGTTTCGCTGACCCAGTGGAGGAAGTTGGCGGTAATCCGATAGCTCCCGTCGTAGCGGGCACGTTCGAGATTCCGCGCGGAGATCTCGGCGCCGTGGGCGTGAGGCTCATACAGGAACCAGCGGATGTAGTCGCAAATCCCCTCCACCAGCCATCCGGGAGTGCGTGTCGCGTTGGGGTTGTTGCGCCGTGCCAGGCCGTAGTTCTGCACGACGTGCACCAGTTCGTGCACGATCGCCCCCTTGGCCTCGCCCTGCAACTGACCGCGGAACCAGCGTGCGGCGCAGCGAACCCGCGTACCACCTGTGGCGGCGACGCCCTGCATATCCGCGCTGAACGTGATGCTGACCCGTGTAGGCGCTGCGTACCCGTCGCTGGGCAGCATGGCCACGAGTCTGGGATACCACCGCTTCACGACGGGCGTCAGCTCGTCGTGGGCCCATTTCGTCAGATCGGAGGCTTCGGTCGTATCGATCGTGATCTGGTACTTGCCTCCTTCGATGTCCACGACCTCTCTGCGCACGTCTCCCGCCGGCTCGATGGCCGACCTGGCAGCGATGACGGGCGACGTGGGATCGACCACGTCGATCTCACTGTAGAACGTGTTGCCAAAGGGGTCAGCCGTCTCTGTGCGAAAGACATCCAGCAGGAGGTATTGATACGTCCCGAGCGTCCCGTCGGAATCGGCAATGCTGACGCCGTACTGCCCCCCTTCGACACGGCCCTCAGACCGCGTATCGACCTCCGCGATCAGCTTCCACCCGCACGCCAGAGGATCGGTGCCTCTCCCGGGCGCTGCATCGAAGCCGTCGGCCTTTCCATCGCTGCCGTAGAGGTTGTACACCTGCGGGCCGCGACTGCCGGGATGCCATGAATACGTGTTGACCTGCTTGACGTCGATGGCGCGGCCCAGATCGATTCGAAGGCGGCCGCCATCGGTCCCGGCCCGGAAGAAGAAGTTTTCCGCCGGCTGGTCTTCCTCGGTGGGGACCTTGCCGTCGGACAGCTTCTCTACTCCGCCTCCGTTGCCGTCCGGCCTGCCCTCGACGACCGCAAACCTCGCCTGCGCTGCGGCATCGCTGCGGGAAGGCGCCGGAACACTCTCAAACAAAAACTCCGCCGTTGCCGATCCGTCATTTCGGCCTGACGTAATCCGAACCTCTCCGTACGATACCGAGACAACCGACGACACCGCCAACAGAGCGACGACGGCCCAACAGACATGCAACTTCATGGCATCCTCCAGATACTCAGGTTCATTGGAAGGTCAACGACCCGATGTTACCATGCCCCGCCCCTCACTGCAACCAAGTGGTGGCAGCCCATTTGCCGAGAGATCGACGCCTGCGGCTGTCTCCTACGCGGACACGCCAGGCAGGCTACAGCGTCTGCCATGTACCCGTCCTGCCGCTTGCGAACACAGCGTCAATGACGCGCATGTTCGCCACGGCGTCGTCCAGAGGGGTAGGGACGTCGGTGTCGTTCAAAACAGCCTGCGAGAACAGATCGCCCTGGATCGTGTATTGATCGCACTTGGGCAGGCGAATCTGCCGCACCCTCGATGTGCTCTGATGCCATATCCTGCACCGCTTCCTTGGAGGCGCGTTGAAGGGGATTTCGATCTCGATGCGACCGGCCGTGCCAATTACGTTGACGCGTTGAAAGGCGCTCAATTGAGTCGAACACGTGAAGGTCGAAGTCCCCGCCTCGAACTCCAGGATGCCCGATGCAAGCCTGTCGGTTTTGAACTTGCGATCATATTCCACGACGCCGAAGACCCGTCGAGGCTCATCGTCAAAGAGGAATCGTGACAGTGAGACACAATAACACCCAATATCCAACATGCCTCCGCCGCCGAGATCGGGTTTGTTGCGGACATTGGCGGGGTCAATGTTGTAGTACGAGAAGAATGTCTGGATACTGCGAAGCTCGCCGAGCCTCCCATCTGCCACCAGGTTCCTGGTCTCGATCCACTGCGGATGGAAGCGATACATGAACGCCTCCATCACCTTCAGACGCGGATACCGGTCGGCAGCAGCCCGGAGCTCTCGCGACTGCTCAGCATCAAGGCCGATGGGTTTCTCGCAGAGAACGTGTTTGCCCGTCTCCAAGGCCTTGATCGACCACTCGACATGCAGGTGGTTCGGCAGCGGAATGTAAACGGCCTGGATATCCGGATCGCCCAGGAGGGCCTCGTAGGAGCCGTGGGCCTTGGGGATCCTCAGCCGCACGGCAGCATCCCGAGCCCTGGCCATATCCCGCGATGCGATAGCCACGATCCTGCTGTGCCTGCCCTTCTGCATGGCAGGGATAACCTTTTGCAGGCCGATCTTCGCCGTACTCAGAACGCCCCACGCCACCTTGTCCACTTTCGCCGTCCTTTCCCGGAATCAACTGCCGGCAGAGACCTCAAGTACGCCCTCTGCATACGTACTGGCTGCCGATTCCGTCGGCAAGGAGAAAGTCGCATTTGGCGCAACGCAACACCTGCCATTGGCCAAGTCCGGCGATACCCCCACGTGGAAACAGGAAAATTGCGGCACTCGACCGGCGAACAGACGAACGCCGAGCCACCATTGTCCGTACACAGTGCTTTGGAACGGCCGAACTCAGACCCGGGGCTGAGGCGGACAGGGTTTACATAAGGAAATAAACGACAATTACTTACACTCTAAAAGGAGGATTCGCAATGGCTGGAAGGAAGGCCCAGAAGAGCGGAACGAGCACGGCGACACGCAATACCCGGTCCGGCAGCAAGAAGACTGTCGAAGCCGGCGTCACAAATAGCACCCAAACTGGTTCGACGGCGACCAAGTCCTCCGGACTGTCCAAGGCACTGACCTACGAACAGATCGCCCAGCGGGCAGAAGCCATATGGCTCCAAAAGGGCTGCCAGGCGGGGCAGGACGAGCAGAACTGGCGAGAAGCCGAGGCCCAGTTGAAAGCCGAGATGGGGATTGCATAGTATTCCGGGAGTTCTTCGGCGCCGGAGGAAGCGGCTTCGGCCCTGCCGCCGTTGAATTGAGGAGGATCGCTGGCAGAAGAGTCATCATCTCAGTGCCCGACAGAATAGGGCCGCTCGGTCAGAAGTGATTGAGCGGCTCTGTGCGT
>JAAYBA010000326.1 GCA_012719085.1 Planctomycetota bacterium | reverse complement strand
TACCAGCGACATGGGACCGGGAGGTTCGTCGCAGCCCGCAGGGAAAAAACCACCCTCCTCCAGGGAATCAACCGGTTCGCGGGGGCGTCAACCGGATGTGGGCTGCCACGAAAAGCGGCAATAGCATATTTGTCCCTCGGGCGCTCCTCGGCCGACTCGCCGCTGGCCGATCGCACCCGTTCCTTGCTTATCGAGACGTCGCTCCGCCGAATTGGCCGGTGGCCGGATCGTAGATGAACGTACCGCGCGAACGCGATGTAATGTACACATAGTGGCCGTTGATACGGAGGATGGCCTCGACCGTCTTCTTGTCCAGAACGCGGGCGGCGCCCGAGCTCCGCAACGCACTGTGCATCTCCCCGCCGAGTTCGAGAATCAGGTCATCGGGAAAGCCGACCCGGCGCATGATGCGCACAATGTCGTCCGAACTCAGATCGGCCACCTCCTGGTTGCTCTGCGGCACGATGTGAATCCCCCGAATCTGTCGAGGCGATCGCGGCGTCTGGGACGTCTGGTTCGCCGTGCTGCGCCGGCTCCCGGAGCCAAGCTCCGACCATTCGACCGGCTCGGCCCGGCATCCCGACACCTCCAGAACCACCGAGACCAGCAGCACAGCGGTCACCGCACCTGCTATCGTCTGTCGTCTAATCCGCACGGCTTCTGCGCTCCTTGGTTAACACCGGTCATCTCGGCAGGCGGACGATGCTCTGTCGGAGATCTTCGTCGAAGTTCCCGTTCGACGGCGCCGCGCTTTGCGTCCCCGCCCCCAACGGCTGCATCTGTCGCGACGAGGCCCGGACGGTCGTGCCATCGGGAACCAGGTGCGCCGTCACGAACACCGCGATCTCCCGCGAGATCTGCGAGTTGTCCGTGTTCTTGAACAGCCCGCCGACCAGCGGCAGTTTGCTCAGACCGGGAACGCGCTTGTCGGTCTTTCGCGAGCGGTTCTCCGTCAATCCGGCCAGCGCCACGGTACCGCCGTCCCGGACGGTCACGACGTTTCTGGCGGTCCGTCGCGTCACGACCGGAAGCTGGTTGCCGTCGCCGTTGGGAATGCTGTCACTGACTTCGGTCGCCATCTCCAGCGTGATGTCGTTGTTGTCGCCGATCCGCGGCAGAATGCTCAGCTTCGTTCCGGATTCGATCTTCACCATTTCCGCTTGTGTATAGAACAGGGTATTGTTCTGGGTTTGCGGAATCAGCATGAAGTACTCTTCCGTCAGGACGCCGAGGTCAGACATCCGACCGTCCTGCGCCAGCAGTTGCGGGTTCGAGACCACATCCGCCTGCCCGTTCTGCTGGAGCAGATTCAACGCCATCAGCAACGACTCCGTGAAGGTCTGATCGGGAGTATAGCCGATCTGGACACCCCAGGGCCAACTGCCACCGGTGTCGGTGTCGAACGACGTGCCGAAGGTACCCATGCTGATCTGCGGCCAGCCCCACTCGACGCCGACGTTCAGCAGATCGTTGCGTTCCATCACGACCACCCGGGCATCGAGCAGCACGTGTCGCGGTTTGAGATCCAATTGCTTGATCTCGTTGACGATCCGGCTCGCCAGATCGGGAGGCGCCGTGACCGATATGACACGACTGTTCGGGTCGTCATTGACGCGGACGTAGTCATTGAAGGCCGGCGAGAGAAGTTCCCGGATCCGCATCGGCACACGGTAGTTGAGAAGCACATTGCGTGTCTCACTGATCTCGGGAAACGCATCGCCCGTCACGCTGCGGTCCGCCACCAGGTAGTAGTCGGGCGTCTTATGGACAACATACGGCGACCCGGCCAGGATCTTCCGTAGGGCCGTGTCCAGATCGTCCTCTTTCAGTTCCGCAAAGACCTCGCCGAACACGTTCGGGTCCGGAATGATCGTCACACCGGTGTCCAGGGCGATATCCTGCAGTGCATTCCGCAGATCAGTCGCCGAGAAGGTGTTGGTGATCGGCATGAAGACCAGGTACGTGTCACCAACGGCCTTGAACTTATACGACGTCTGTTCCAGAATCCGCTCCAACGCCAGGGGAACCTGAATGGGAGTCAACATGCTGATGTCGAATCCGACGGAGACCGCGACCGGCTTGACCGTCGCATCGACGGCAATCTTCACGCCCGTCCGCTCGGAGATTCGCGTCAGGACGTCCAGCAGCGTGAATCCCGCCGAGCGCGACGACTCCAGAGGGCCAAGCCTCGAAGGCGTCGGGGACGGCAGTTGTGCCGGAACCCCCGGCAGGATCTCATCCAGTCCGGACTGAGAATCCGTCGTCTCACCCAAACTCCTGAGCGCTTCGTTCTCCTGCGACAACTGTTCGAGCCTCGCCAGCAGCGCTGCTCTTTCCGGGTCGGTCCCGGCCGCCGGTCCGCTGGGCGGCGAAGACGGCCGCTGGGTCGGCAGGGTCGCAGCGCGATCCGGAGGTGCCACCGTCTCGGTGGTCCGAGCCGGAGGCGCTGTCACTTGCGACGCCGTCATCGTCAGATCGATGTTGTCCGTCACGTTGGTGTACGGCTTGCTCGGCGGATTGAAGTCGAACCCTTCCTTCGTCGGAATCAGGTCGCCGGTCCAGCCGTAAGGCACCTGGATCGTGTACTTGCCCTTGCTGTCCGTGATCGCGGTGGCACCACTTGGCTCGGCCGTGATGAGCACGCCCTGAATCGGCTCGGTCCCGAAGACGATGCTGTCCGTGATGGTCATCATCCTGACCTTGCCGGCAAAACCAACGCCCGGCACATTCTGCACCACCGTCTCCAGCGCCCGGTTGGCCGGGGTGAAGGTGTATCCGTCCTTTGTCGGCGCGATCCGGCCCTTCCAGCCGTAGTCGACCAGCAACTGGTATTCGCCGTTGCCGTCGGTCGTGGTGGTCCCGCCATTGTTGTCGGCGGCGACGATCACGTCCGCCACCGGACCGCTCTCGGAGAAGACCTTCCCGGAAATCGTCAGTTGAATGACGTTGGCCTGGAAATCCTGGCCCATCTGGACGCTGAGCACTTCTTCATAGGGCCGACTCGTCGGCTCAAAGGTGTATCCCGGTCTTCTCGGAGTCACGGTGCCCTTCCATTTGTACGGCACCTCGTCGCTGTACGATCCGTCCGGGCCGGTCACGGGCCGACCCGGCAGGCCGTCCATCATGACGCCCGCCAGACCCACGTTGCCCGAGATCGTATACTTGATGGGGGTTGCCTTGAACCCCTGGTTCGTCTGGTCGGTAATGACCGAACCGTAGATCGTGCTGGGGGGATCGAAGGACCAGCCTTCTTTCGTCGGCGTGACCGCACCGCCCCAACCGTATTCGACCTTCGCCGTGTAGAATCCCGTGGCGTCGCTGACCGGGTTGCCGGGCAGCCCCTCCAGTGTGACCCCGCCGGTTCCGACGCTGCCGGAGATCGTCAGTTGGATCATTTCCGCGCTGTAGTTCTCGTTGTCCCGGTCGGCAACCACCTTGGTATAGCTCTTGCTGTTCGGCTTGAAGGTATATCCCGCCCGCATCGGCGTGACCTTGCCCTCCCAGCCATAAGGCACGGTAACCGCGTAGGAACCATCCATGTCCGTTATCGGGCTGTCCGGCAGGCCTTCCAGCGTGACGCCCGGCAGGCCAACCGAACCGCTGATGCGGAACGTCGAGACGTGCGCGGTGTAGTTCTCATTCGTCTGATCTTCCAACACATTGCTGTATTCATTGTTCGCCGGCGTAAAGGTGTGGCCCTCCTTCGTGGGAGTGACCGTTCCCGACCAGCCATAGGGGACGTTGGCGCGATAAACGCCACCGCCGCTGGTGATCGGGTTGCCGGGCAGGCCCTGCATCGTGACCCCGTCGGCGCCGACCGAACCGGAGACAATGAAGGTCACCTCCTGTGCCGTGTAGTTCTCGCTGCGCAGGTCCTTCTGGACGGGACTGTACATCTTGGGACTGGGCTCGAATCGGTAGCCGGTCTTCTCGGGGATCACCATCCCGGTCCAGCCGTACTCGACCGTGGCACTGTAACGCCCGGACGCGTCCGTCACCGGATCGCCCGGCAGACCCTTCATCGTCACGCCCGGCTGCCCTGCCGAACCGGCAATGGTGAAGGTCAGCAGTTCGGCCGAGTAGTTCTCGCTGGTCATATTGGCGGTGACCTTCTGATAGACCTTCTGCTTGGGCTCGAACGTGTAGCCCGTCTTGACCGGTGTGACGGTCCCGCTCCAGTTATAGTCCACCTCAGCGGTGTAAACGCCGTTTTCATCGGTCGTTACCCCGAGCCCCTGCATCGTGACCTGTGGCAGCCCCACGTTGCCCGAGATGGTGAACTTCTTCATCGTGGCCCGAAACCCTTGACTGTACGTCGCCGGCGTCAGCCACGACATCACGCAGAGGAACATCACCCCGCCCGATAAGACCTTACCGATATGTTGCCTTGCCATAGGTCAACGTCCCTTTCTTTAGCCGTATATCCGCGATCCCACGGCCTTCCCACATCTATCGGCAATCCCGCGCCCTGGTTTCAGCAAGAACCGCCCCCGCGGCATGCTACAACTGGATTCGCGTCGGACCTCCGACACTGTCCAACGAGAAGTGTTCCATCGATTTGGTGCCTGCGTCGTCCGTGATCCGAACGCCGATCTGACTCTGCGCCGCGGCGCCGCCGGCGTACTGCATCACCGCCGTCAGGTAATACGTTCCGGGCGGAATCGAGGCGACATCCAGGACCGCCGTGAACCGGCGCTCCTCCAGGGGCAACATGTTGCCCCGCTGCTGGTGCAGTTCGCTGCTCATCTCGATATCCCGCCAGGTCAGACCCGCCGCGCCGGCTGCCACTTCGGTCAGCAGGACGCGACAACGCGGCAGAACATGTGTATCGCCGACATTGGAGAACGCCGCGGTCACGATGTATCGTGACGGCGTCGATTCCGAGAACGTCAACGCACCCTCTTTGACGCGAGGGGTCCCTTTGAGGCCCTCGACGCGCGTCGTGTTCAGATAGATCAGGCCGTCTGTCGTGCCTGCCACCTGGCCGCTCTCATACGTGGCGCGCAGCCGAACCGTCGAGTAGTAGTGCGGCAGCGGATTGGGCAGATTGGGCATCCGGGAGATGATCTTGATGTTCTGCCGGCCGTATCCGCGCAACGTGAACTGTGTCGGCTCAATCGTCACCCAGTCCACACATCCGAAATCCTGCCCGCGAATGTTGTTGCCCTGCCCGTCCACCCAGACCCGCGCCGTCATATGGTCCGGCAGCAGCAGCGCGGCATCCACCGTCACGGGGTCCTCCGACGCATTGGCCACCTTCAGGACGGTCGTACGCGTCGCCCCAGGCGACACCTCGATCGGCACTTCTCTTGGGTCCAGATCGAGTGCGGCGTTCACCACGAACTCCTTGGCTCGTCCGTCCCCGGTGAAATCAATCTCCTTCAGGATCGTCCCACCGGCCCGGCGGTTGTTGATGTAGAGCGCTGCGTCGAGTCGATACTTGCCGGGCGGCAGGGCCTGCCCGACGTCCTGCTGGAGATTTATGTTCACGCCGGGGATGATCCCCGTATCGGGGTATTCCATCTCTGTGATCCTCTGCCAGTGCCCGCCCCGCTCTCCGTAAACGCGCACGACGCCGACCACCCGCACATAGGTTCCCCCGTCGTTGTTGACCCGCAGGCTGACCAGTGTCGCCGAGGGGTTGATTCCATCGGCCTCACGGAATGTCAGATCGGCGTCGACCAGATCAACCTCATCCCGCATGGCGCGGCCCTGCACGTTGATGATCACCGGGATCAGGAATTGAAGGACCACAGGAGTGCGGATGCCCGTGTCGTCGTCCACCGTGACTCTGGTCTGGGCGACGAGGGCGGCACAATAGTGGCCCAGGACGCCCACCGGGATCCGGACCCACAGATTCAACACCTTGCGTTGCAGAGGCCGCAGTTCCACGGTATCCTCTTCGAGCGTAAGCCATTCGACGCAGCTCCGCATCCTCGTTCTCGATATATCCACGTGAACGGGCTGATCTTCGGAGCCGACATTTACCCATTGGGCCCCGTTCGGATCGGCGACAATCTCGGCGTCCGGCTCGATCGTCTGCCACATGCCTGTCGAATCCTGTGTCATGTCCAACAGCCGCAGGTCGACGGACGACGTGGAGCTCGTGCTCTGATTCTCAAGGGCAAACGTCGTCGCCGTTTTCCTGTTGGGATACGTCGGCAGGTCAATCCTCATCGGCTGGACCATGAACTGCCCAAAGGCCGGACCGCACACGACCAGAAGCAGACAGATGGTTCCGACAAGTCGGCAGGCCGTAAACCCACCCGCACGATTCGAACTCATCGCCTGCTGTTCCAAGAGGCACAAATCCGTTTGCTTCGATCCGTTGTCGTGTGCATCCACCATACTGCATCTCTCAGAAGAAACCTCTCGTGTCGGTCCGTAACGCATGGTCTGCGCCGTGTTTTCAGACCATCTATGCGGTTTCCTACCTCTTCGGCATTCCAAACAAGGCACTTGCCCCGTTTCTTGCGATTTCCCCATGAACCACCCCCAAATCAACCATGCCGCCCCGCACTGGGAAGCCGCCTTCCCGGCCCCCGAAATCGCCCTTATTTACATATCGCCCAGCTTACCAAATACCCCTTCTCTTGTCAATGCCTAAGTTGCCTATACTCGCATTTTTGCTGAAGTTACGACGCTCCGAGAGAGCATCAAAAGAGCCTGGTGAACCGAGGAAACGAACAGATCGGCGATGCAAGACCTGATGGAGCCATCTTTATGGGAACCACCCCCAACCGACGGAATTCCCGAGCCGCCAGGCCAACGGAGAAAACAACCGAAACCCCTCCCCCAACCCCCATGCCGGAAGAAAAAAAAGAAAGGGGAGAGATGGACGCATTCATCCAACCCTCCCCTCGTAATCCACTTCTCGGCCACGCCACCGTCGGCGCCCGTCCAGACTCTCGTCCGGAGCGGAACCCGCAACCTCGTACGAGCCGAGTCCTGCCATCAAATGGCTGCCATTACTGGGGGGCAACCTTGACCGTAACGGTCGCGACCTGCACGTCTTTCAAGCCGGCGCTCAGACCGCTGGTGCCGAGGTTGGCATCGGTCAGCTTGGCATACACT
>JAAYBA010000325.1 GCA_012719085.1 Planctomycetota bacterium | reverse complement strand
TGAAGATCTCGTCGCCGTCCTCGAAGCCGAGGATGTGCTTGTAGGCCCAGTAGCCCAGGCCGCCGTCCTTGGGCAGGCAGTAGCCGCCGATGCCCGGGCCGGGGAAGATCATGTTGTTGTGCGTCGGACGCATCTTGATCGCGTTGATGACCTTGATGAGATCGACGCCGTTGCGCTCGGCGAACAGGCTCCACTCGTTCAGGAACGCCAGGGTCGTGGCGCGGTAGGAGTTCTCGACGATCTTGGTGGTCTCCGATTCGATGGGGCGGTCCATCACGGTCAGCGGGAACTGCTCGGTGTTGAGGACCTCGCGGAGGAACTTCTCGACGCGGGCTCGGGCCTCGGCGTTGCAGCCGGAGCAGACCCGCCAGAAGTCGCGGATCGAAGAGACATAGTGCCGTCCCGGCATGACCCGCTCGAAGCTGTGCGCCAGCAGCGGCTCGGCGTCGATCCCGCGCGTCGCGAAGGCCTTCTTCATGATCGGCCAGGCGACGAACTCGGTGGTGCCCGGCGCTACGGTCGTCTCGATGAGCACGAGGCACGGCGGGCCGATCTTCTCGCCGATGGTCCGCATGGTCGCCTCGAGGGCGCTCATCTCGGCCTCGCCCGTGCGCATGTTGCCCAGCTCGTGTTTGGTGTAGTCGCACTGGACGTCCACGACGACGCAGTCGGCCAGCTTGAGGCAGTCGGGGTTGTAGGTGGCGACGAGGGTCTTCTTCTCGAGCACGCAGCGGGCGATCATCGGATCGACTTCGGGGTCCTCGGCCTTCACGGGGGACTGGCCGCGATTGAGCAGGGGGATCTTCCAGTAGCTTCGTGGGCTGGGCCTCTGGCAGCCGATGACGAACTTGCTGGGCCGGCCGGTCTTTCTGTCGGTGGTGTCGGCGATGATGGCGGCCATGACGGCGCCGACGAAGCCGACGCCCATGACGACGACGACCTCCTTGCCCTCGGCCCGGGCGGCGTCGGCCAGGGCCTCGATCCGCCGCAGTTCCTCGGCGTACTGGTCGGGCCTGGGCAGTTCGAACGTCTCGCCGGTCGGGCTTGCAGACTGCTGGCTCATGCTCGTTTCCCTCTCATTGTCGCTGTGGTTTGGGGGCCGGGTCGTCCGTGCAGGATAGCCCCGTGAACGATTGTCACATGCCGGACGAGTCTAACCGAGAACCAACGCACGGCAAACCCTTTTTCGGCGGCCCCGGGTGCGGTCGTGCAGGGGGTATCTGGTTTTGCATTGGAGGGGTGGACATGCTATAATGCGGTGGTAGTAGCCGTTACGCGATCCGGCGGGAGGGCCGGGCGATTGTGAAGGCGGAGTTGGAGGTTCGGTCATGTCAACGGTAGGACGGTGCGCTGCGGGGATCGTGCTGCTGGTCTCGGTGTGTGCGCTGCGGGCTTTCCCGGCCGATCTGGAGTATCCGTCGGCGCTGCGTGACGCCTACGATGCAGACGAGAACTGCTGGTTCGGCATGGCGGTTACGGGCGAGTACCCCGTTCCGGTCCGTCCACAGAAGTGGCTCGTCGGGCCTCCGCCCTCGCACCTCTCGGGTGTGACCATGCCGACCGACCACTGGATCGACCTGGTGTTCGGCGGAACGATCGTCGGCGCCGACGGCAACGATGTCGAGGTCGCTGAGCTGGGCCAGGCCGGTGAGGAGGCGCTGGTGTTCCTCACGGACGGGGCCGATCAGGAGTACGTCATGGGCCTGGCGAAGGCCAAGCTCTACCAGTCGCAGAACGTCAGCTACATCGGGCTGCCCCTTCCGGATGTGGAGACTCCGTTTGCCCCGCGTGGCCTGCGTATTGTCGCTCTGGATCGCGGGGGCGGGGCGCCGGGCTTCGACGTGGCGTATGTGCGGGCCCGTGTCTCGCGGGCGTGCGGGGCCAGGGCGGATCATCCGGACCCTGTCGATGGGGCCGATGGGGTCTCGCCTGCGGCGTCGATATCCTGGACGCCTGCGTGCGATGCGGTCGCCCAGAGCGTGTACCTCAGCGGCGTGCGGTCGCTCGTCGAGTCGGGCGACCCGGCCGTCCGCCTGGCCGTCGTGGCCGGTGACGTCAACTGCTATGAACCCAACGCCCTGGAGCTGAACACGACCTACTACTGGCGCGTGGACGCCGAGGGTCTCGACTCCGGTGAGGTCTGGTCGTTCACCACCAGCGACCACCTCATGCTCGACGATTTCAACAGCTATGGCGTCGCCGGCGGCTTTCTCTACGAGACCTGGAACTCGCTGGGGATGGCTCGCGTCGGCGAGGATCCATCATACGCCCGCCACAGTTGTCCGCAGTCGATGCGGTACGCCTATTACTACGACGTCATCCGTTTCTCGGAGACGTTCCGGCGTTTCGGGCCGGCGCAGGACTGGACGAAGGCCGGGGCGCGGGCCCTGGTGTTCTGGTTGTATGGCCTGCCCGGCAATGACGTCAAGGGTCAGATGTACGCCTCGGTTGCCGATGCCACCGTCGAGCAGCGGGTGGTCTACGACGGTGCTATGACGATTCTGACGCGTCCGGAGTGGACGGCATGGCGGATTCCGCTGGCCGATTTCAACGCCGTCGATCTGACCGCCGTCGACCGCGTGGGCCTGGGGTTCGTCTGGCCCTCGGCCCAGTCGGGCCAGTTCGGCGAAGGGACAATCTACGTCGATGATCTGAGTCTGTCTGCGGCGATGTGCACCGATGAGTGCCGGCCGACGGGCGATCTGACGGGCGATTGCCGAGTCGATCATCGGGACCTCCAACAGATGGCGGCCGATTGGCTCCGGACGCGGGGCTGTCGGGTCGCTGTGGTCGCGCCGGACGATCCGGTGCTGTGGTACCGGTTCGACGGCAACGCCAGCGACAGTGCCGGAAGGGCTCATGGGCAGATTGAGGGCCGTCCGACGTTCGAGGTGGGCGTCAACGGTCGGGCCATTCGCTTTGCCAACGACGGTGACGCGGTGACGGTCACGAATGCTTCGACCGTCTTCGAGCGGACCGACGAGGCGATCACGATCACCTTCTGGGCTCGCGGCACCGATTCGGCGCATCGAAACGACACGATCTGCTGCTCGAACTACAGTTACGGCCGCTCGAACCCGTCGATGGCGATCCATCTGGGCTGCTGGCGGGACCCCGGTCAATACCGATGGGATTGCGGCACGCCCTGGTCGTTCGCCAATCGCCTGGCGGGCCGTCATCGGTGCAGGAGTGAATGGGCGGGGCGCTGGAACCACTGGGCGTTCACCAAGGACATCCGCGTCGGGCCGGAGGGCGGCAAGGGCCGGATGCAGATCTACCTCAACGGCGTCCTCTACGACAGCCGGATGGGCACCGATTCGCCCATCGAGGGCATCGAGTCCTTCACGATCGGGACGGGCTGGTATGGACACTACGACGGCCTGATCGACGATTTCCGAATCTACGACTACGCCTTGCCCGAGGCCGAGATTGCTTATCTGGCCACCGACGGGACGGGTATGCTGCCGTGGAACCTCGGCCTGGCGGGCGACCTGGACGGCAGCGGGACCGTGGATTTCGACGACTTCGCCCTCCTGGCCGAGCAGTGGCTCGACAACCCGCTCTGGCCCTGATCTTTTAACGCGTCGCCTTGGCGCGAAGGTCCTTTGACGTCGCCAGGGCGATGACGCGCCCCTGGTTGCCGACGGCGCAGTAGAAGTGGTAGACGACGCCGTCGTGCTTGACCAGCCAGGGCTTGTGGGCATAGGTCTCGTCGTAGGGCTCCGACGGCGCCACGAGATCGGGGCCGTCCCACCGGGTCCAGTGCACGAGATCGTGCGAGCAGGCGAACGTGTCGAAGGCCTTGGGACGCCAGAAGGCCCCGAAGTAGAACATCACCCAGACGTCGTCCATCCGCACCACCTGCGGGTCGCCGGAGATGCCGGTCTGGTTGTCGATCACTGGATCGGTCCCGTAGCGGTGCCAGTGCCGCATGTCGTTCGAGACGGCCATGCCGATCCGCTCGGGGCTGCCCTTGGCCTTGCCGTTGTAGAACATCACGAACGGATAGCCGAGCGTGCGATCCCTGTCGTGGAGGATGTTGCTCTTGTACTGGGTCAGGCTCTCCCACGGCCGCACGTCGTCCTGATCGCGCGAGAGCACGGGCTCACCGAGTCGCTGCCAGGGGGCCGGTGCCGTGGGGTCGTTCGTCCAGGCGATGCCGACGGCCAGGGGGTCGGTCTCATAGCCCTTCAGTGCGCCGCCGATATAGCTCATCCAGTACTTGCCGTCGTAGGTTCCCAGTTCGTACGATCCGCCCCACATGGTGTCCTGCAGGGCGACGTAGCCGGCTGCCTGGATCGCGTCCCAGCCCTCGTGGCGGAAGGGCAGGATCGTGCCGAGCGGCCGCCAGGTCAGCAGGTCGTCGCTGTCGGCGATGGCGGTCTCGTAGCCGTCGCCGTCGAAGACGATGTACACCATGTACCATTTCGAGCCGTGACGAAAGACGCTGGGGCAGTCGAGCTTCCTGCCGTCCTGGCCTTTGAGGACAACGCCATACTTGAAAGGCGTCTTGGCCTGCTCGTAGACGCGCTGCATCACCTCCGGCTCGACCGCTCGTCGGTTTGATTGGGCCGCGACGACCTCTCGGCTCTGTCGCTCGCAGATGATGTTGGTCAAGTCGAAGCCGAGACCCTGGGATTTCTCGTTTCTTCCCGTGATCTTGAACATCAGGTTGTTCGGTCCCTGCTCCAGAGCCAGCGTGCCGATGTACTGGTCCTTGGCGGGGTGTCGCTCTTCACTGAACAGGTCCAGCTCCGGCCCCACCGGCGCCTCGTCGAGGAACAACTGCACCTTGCCCTGCTCGGGCCCTTTGACCACGTCGAGACTGATGCGATACGTGCCGGCCGCCGGCAGCTCGCACGTGAACGAGATCGAGTGCGGGCCGAATGTGGCGGTGTCTCTGGCCCGCATCGACAGGAAGCGCACTTCGCGTCCCTCGTGCTGGATGCCTTCCTTTGTCAGCGTCGCGTTGCGTAGCGAGAACGAATAGACCGGAACGTTCCACCATGTGGCGAAGATGATGCGTTCCGGGTCGAGGACCGCCCGTTGATCGGCCGGCGGCAGCGCGAAGTCGCACGTGGGCCTGTCCTGCGAATAGAGATAGGTCAGGCCGCAGTAGTCGTTGAGCAGGTCGTTGTTCGTCGGGGCGTGCTCAATGGTCTGCAGGAGGCTCTCGCGATAGGCGTAGGCGTCGCCCAGCATGATCCGATAGCCGCCGGTGCGTCCGAGGTGCTTCTTGTAGCCCAGGCAGCCGCTGAGCACGAACGATCGCTGCGTCTCCCAGCGGCCCGGGACGTCGTACCAACCACCGTTGTAGAAGTCCTCCGAGCCGGTGCCGTGAATGACCCGTTCGCCGTCGATGGTCGTCTGGTCGTCGCCTTCGAAGTAGTAGGTGCCGCCCGTCTCGAAGGCCTGCGATTGCTGGACGCAGCCGACGATGTGGCCGCGTCCGGCGGTCTCGATGAAGGTGAAGGGCTTGCCCAGGGTCGTCGGGTTCTCGCGTCGCCACAGGGCATAGAACTTGCCTTCGTTCTGGCGGCGGGCGATGGGCACGAACAGCACCTGGGCCTCGACGGAGACGGTTCGATCCAACCCCGGCTCGGCGTACAGTTCGATTCGCGCCGACCGGTCGAACGGCATGGGGAAATAGCAATAGCTGACGCCGTCGGCGGTGCCTGCCAGCAGCGACTTCATGGCCGGCTCGCCCCAGGCGTATCCGAAGAAGTCGCCGGCCGGGCTGACGATGGCGGGGGTGGGGTCGTTGTCCCAGTAGGCCCGCAGGACGATGTCGCGTTTCTTGCCCGCCAGCGCCTCGGCCGGGCCGATGCGTAGTCCCACGATCCGCCCCGGGCGATCCAGGTTGGCCAGCGTCGCCGCCTGTCCTGCTCTCAGCGTCACCTTCGACGCGATTGTCTCGACCTCGCCACCTTCGGGAACGACGTACGCGCTGATGTCCTTGCCCGTCGAACCGAACAGGGTCTTGGCCTTCTCGATGTGCTCGCGCTGCTCGGACGTTGGTTGGACGCTGAACGTCTCGATCCCCATCGTCTCAGGGTACGTGGCGTAGTTGATCTGATAGAACTGCATGCGTTCGGCCCGGAGGAAGACCTTGCAGCTCCTGGCGTAGGGCAGCGGGACGTAGCTGTAGAACCCGCCGGCCCCGTAGCCGACCAGGGGCCGCTCGAAGGTCGGATGCGTGCCCATGAACAGCTCGCGGAACTTCACGCGGATGCGGGGCTCGGCCTCGCCGTCGAAGTAGAATTCCATCATGTCGTCCGTCGGCGTCGGGGTCCAGATGCGATAGATGACGCCTGGCCCTTTCAGGTCGGCCAGGACCAGGCCGCCGGATTCCTTTCGGACGAAGGAATACTGCCCGCCGAAGCCGTCGTTGTTGCCGCCGGTGCGGTCGTAGCTCGACACGGACGCCACCTTGACCGAGTCGCGGAACGTGGCGAGCTGGTCGAGCCGATACAATTGCTCGATCCCCGGCGTCAGGCCGGCGTCGGCGGCCTGGCCGTTCAGCACGACGAGCGTGACAAGACCGATCCAGGCGAAGAAGTGGTGCTGCTTCACGTGCTGTCCTTTCATTCGAATCGCCACTGGGAAAGGCCCGTCACGTTCTGAAAGCGGCCGGGCTCGTCGAGCTTCTGGTACAGTTGTTGGCTCCATGTGTACGTCTCGGGCATCGCGCCGATGATGGCGACGTGCGTCGGGAACAGCAGGCCCGCCACCTGCGGCACGTCGGTGATGCGCAGGCAGTTGAGCATCTCGATGGCTTCGCCCCGTCCGTCTTCGCGACTGGGGGCGTTCTGCGTAGCCGGGGGCTCGCGCAGCACGACCGCCGCTACATGGCCGTCGAGCAGGGCGGCGTAAAGGGCGACCGCGCCCATTTCGCCTCGAGCGGCGATGCCGATCTTGTCGTGTCCGGCCGCCTTCAACTGGCGCAGGGCCTGGAGGCAGCGGAGCACGTCGTAGACGCGCATCGAGGCCACGGTCCGGCCGGTCCACGCGGCGGCGCGACGCACGTGCCATTGCAGGTCGGGCGGCCACCCGGTCTCCCCGATGCCGCGCGTCGCGAGATAGGCGAGATTCCACCGGTCGTCCAGGGCGGAGATGAAACCCTCCGAGGCCCAGCGGTCCTCGTCGGGACTGCGCAGCACGAGCATGAGGGGACCGGCCGGGTCCGGCGCCTGCCGCCAGCGGACATCGACGTTCAGTCGGTAGTCTTCTTCCGAGACGAAGCTGTAGGTGTGCCGGCCGTGGCGGGCGCCGTCGTCGGCACGAAACTCCCATCGGATGTCCAGAGGCGCCGGGTCACTCGGAAAGGCGCCGAACGTCCGCTCCCGGAGGAAGCCGAGCACCTTCTCTCGATGCGCCTGCAACTGGGCTCGCGTTGCGATCTGCGGTGGCTCGGCCGCCTTGACGAAGGTCTCCTGGATCGTCGTGGTGCGGTCGTCGGCGGGGGG
>JAAYBA010000324.1 GCA_012719085.1 Planctomycetota bacterium | reverse complement strand
CTCGTGCCCGTGCCGAGAGTCAGATTGTTAACCTGGGCGTCGAGATGTCCCGACCCGTTCAGCGCCTTGAGGGTCTGGTCGGCGCCGAACTCGACGGCCGCGTCCTCGGCGATGGTCAAAGGAGCGGTCGTGATCGTGTCTTCGGCCTCCAGCGAGACGAGGCCTTCATAGACGTTCAGTCCGCCGGTGAAGGTATTCGTGCCGCTGAGAATCAACGTTCCTTCGCCGACTTTGGTCAGTGTCCGAGCCCCGCCGGATTCGTCGATGTCACCGGAGATCTCCAGGGTGAAGTAGTTGTCCGGCAGGTTCAGCGCATCGACGGCGTCGGCGGGAACGTCGTCCTCCACCTCGGCGTCCACCGTGACCACCGCCAGTTCCGTGTCGCCCACGAGCGTCACCGGACCGGAGATCTCGATGTGCGAACCGATCAGCGCCACCGGGATCTCGTTGTCGTCGTCGAACCAGTCGTCCATCTCCACCTCCGTGAAGCCGCCTGTGGCGAAGTGGCCCTGCATTTCGACGTCATTGCCGATCTCAATCGTCCCGATGCTGCCGTCCCAGGCATCGTCGTCCTCGGTCTTCCATTCGCTATCGTCTTCGTCGTAGTAGATCTCCGTAGGCATCCCGCCCACGACGACCTTGGACGCATCGGAGGCATCACCGGTGATGGTGAACGTTCCGGTGCCCAGCCCGCTGGTTCCGGTCTGGTTGGAGTCCTCGACGATCAGGATGCCCCCGGCCATTTCCAGGCCGCCGGCGAAATCGTTCTCCCGATAGTACACGACCACAAAGCTGCTGCCGGGGGCAATGAGAAGGCCGCCGTCGCCGGTGATCTTGTGTTCGATGTCCACCTCGGCATACGCGGTCAGACTGTGTTGCACGCCGGCACCGAGCAACGTGATCGTCGAAGCCTCGGGGTCCTGCTCATCCATCAATTCGAATTCGAACATCAGGTCGTCGCCGTCCGTGGGATTGCCAAGAACGAGGTTCGCTGCCACAACGTCTCCGCCGTTGTCGTAACCCAGGACCAGGTTGTTCATAATCGTCGCATCGGCCCCGTCATCGCTTTCGTCGCTGAGCCCTGCGGCGTATTGGTTTATGGATACGCCGTCCCCCAGAGAGACCTCGGAGGCGACGTGCGCCGCGTCGAACGTCACGGCATCTCCATCCGGACCGCCAACGTAGACGGTCTGAGTGGGGTTGAGCATTTCGTAGTCGTCATCCAGAGTGCCTGTCATGGCCAGCGTGCCGCCATGCAGGTAGATATCGCCCTCGCCGAGGGCGTTGCCCGTCGGGTCCTCGCCCGGGTCTGCATCAAAGCCATCGAGCACCAACAGACCGTCGTTGAGAGTAACGTCGCCCGCGAAATCATTCATGAACTCCGATACGAAAACCGTCAGCGTGCCGGAGCCGTCCTTGGTCAAGCCGCCGGTCCCGGTGATCGGGCCGTAGATGTAGGTGTCGCTGTCGCCGCCGATTTCGAGATCGCCATTGAGGGTGACGGTCTCGATGTAACCCGGGTCGCCGCCGGCCAGCATGATCGGCCCGGAGTTGGCGAGAACGGACAGTCCGCCGACGGGGGCGGTCAGGTCCGTCGCCAGGTCCAGCATCGTGCCGGCCGTCGAATCGTTCACAAGCGAACTCGTGGTCAGGGTAAACTGGCCGAAGATCAGCCACCGGCTGCCCGACGCATCCTCGGTGAGTTCCAGTCCGCGGATTTCGGTGTCACCGTCGAAATGCACCAGATAGGCCAGCGGCCCGAACTGCGCCGTGTCGGCGGCACCGGGCACTCCCGCACTCCAGTAATCGGGATTGCTCCATTGGTCTTCGCCCGCCCCTTGTCCGGTCCAGACGGTGACGGCGGCATTCGTTG
>JAAYBA010000323.1 GCA_012719085.1 Planctomycetota bacterium | reverse complement strand
TGACGCTGCGCGTCACCGAGACCGATCCGAGCGACCCGGTCCGCCACATCCGCGTGATCCTGCCCGGCTTCGAGCAGACATACGACGAGCAGCCTTTCCATCCGGACTTCCTCAAGCGCTGGGAACGATTCAGCACCCTTCGCTTCATGGACTTCCAGCGCACCAACGATTCGAAACAGACTCACTGGTCCGACCGTGCCACGCCCGCGTTCCAGACGCAGGGCGATGACGCCGGCGTGGCGCTGGAATACATGATCCGGCTGAGCAACACGCTCGGCGCCGATCCGTGGTTCTGCATGCCGCACATGGCGAGCGACGACTATGTGCGGAGCTTCGCCGAGATGGTCAAAGCCCGGCTCGCTCCCGGCCTGAAGATCTACGTCGAATACTCGAACGAATGTTGGAACGGCATCTTCGCCCAGGCCCGCTACTGTCGCGACAAAGGCAAAGAGATGGGCCTCAGCGACAACGACTATCAGGCCCAACTGCGATACTACTCGAAGCGCTCCGTCGAGATCTTCCGCATCTGGGAAGAGGTCTTCGGCGACGCCGACCGCCTCGTCCGCGTGCTGGCCGCCCAGAGCGCCAACCCCTGGACCAGCGAGCAGGTGATGGACTTCGAGCGGGCCTACGAGCATGCTGATGCGCTGGGCATCGCCCCCTACTTCGGCAACGCCCTTGGCGACCCCAAGCGTCAGGATGAAGTCGCACAGATCACCGTGGACGAGGTGCTCGACCGATGCGCCGAGTTCATCGCCGAGGGCAACACGACGATCGCCCGCCAGGCGAAACTGGCCACCCAGCGCGGCCTGCGTCTGGTCGCTTACGAAGGCGGCCAGCACCTCGTCGGCCACAGCGGCGCCGAGAACAACGAGAAGATGACCGAGCTGTTCCACGCCGCCAATCGCCACCCGCGCATGAAACAGCTCTACCTCAACTACCTCGCCGGCTGGAAACAGCACGGGGGGACCCTGATGTCCATCTTCAGCTCGATGGGCACCTACTCCAAGTGGGGCTCCTGGGGCCTGCTCGAATACCACGGCCAGGACCCCGCCGAAGCCCCCAAGTACCAGGCCGTCATACAATTCCTGCAAGACAACCCGAAATGGTGGTAGCCGACTGATTGGACAGGAGAGAATCGATCATGAAGAACACCAAGGCAGAGCTTTCGTCCCGTCGTGCGTTTCTCAAGAGCAGCGGCCAAATCGTAACGGCCTCGGCGCTGCTGGGCGCGTTGTCGCCGCGCGCATATGCGAGCGAGGATTCCGTGATCCGCGTGGCGCTGGTCGGCTGCGGCGGACGCGGCTCGGGCGCAGCGGCCAACGCGATGGCCGTCAAGAACGGCCCGGTCAAGCTGTTCGCGATGGCCGATGTCTTCGAAGAACGCCTCCAGCACAGCTACAACGGCTTGATCGAAGCCGCCAGCGCCCCGAGAACGGAAGGCTCCGCCGATATATGGGTGATGGGCTATCGGGCCGACCAGATCGACGTGCCGCCGGAGCGACGGTTCGTCGGACTGGACGCCTATCGGAAAGCCATCGACTGCCTGCGTCCTGGCGACGTGGTGATCCTGACGACCCCCGTGGCGTTCCGCTGGGTCCACTTCCGCTACGCGATCCAGAAGGGCATCAACGTCTTCATGGAAAAGCCCGTGACAGTCGATGGGCCGAGCACCCGCAAGATGCTCGAGC
>JAAYBA010000322.1 GCA_012719085.1 Planctomycetota bacterium | reverse complement strand
TCAATTGCCCGCGGCTTTGCCGCGGCGGGGTTACTTGAGGATGGTGGTGTGGGCGGCGTCGAACATGCGGACGCCGCCACGGTCGAGCTGGAGGATCAGGCCGTTGACTGGATCGATGCCGACGCAGTTCCCGGTGAAGGTGCGCCCGTTGCAGAAGAGCGTGACGCGCTGGGCCAGTTGCGTGCTCAGGCCCTTCCATGTCTCGATGACTTGTTCGGGGTTCCTGCCGGCGGTCAGGAGCCAATGGTCCAGCGAGGCGAGGGTGCGTCGGGCCAGCGTGATGCGGTCGCAGCGGCCGCCGGCGACGAGGCCCAGGCTGGTGGCGACGTCTCGCAGTTCCGGCGGGAACGACTTGGCGCTCTGATGGCAGTTGATCCCGATCCCGATGACGGTCGTATCTCGTATCTCCCCTCGGCTTCGCTCGGGGCAGGCTTCGCCCGTCGCTCGTGATGGACTGTTCAAGCTCTCAGGCGGTCGCGCGACGCGCTTCGATTCAACGAGGATGCCGCAGACTTTCTTGCCGGCCAGCAGGATGTCGTTGGGCCACTTGATTCGGGCGTGCTGGCCGCCGACGTCGCCCAGGGCCTCGGCGATCGCCACGGCGCACGTCAGAGACAGCATCTCGCCGGCCAGCGTACCGTCGATCAGCAGCACGGAGAACAGCAGGCTCTCGGCGTACGGACTTTGCCATTCGGCGCCCGTGCGTCCTCGGCCGGCGGTCTGCTCCTCGGCGAAGACCACAAGGCCGTCATTGTCCTCGTTCGTGGCGTAGGCGGCCGCCACGTCGTTTGTGCTGGCCGTACGTTCGTAGACAAGGATCTTGCGTCCGATCCGCCGGGTGCGGAGTCGCACGCCAATTCTGTCCGGGTCGAGCCGGTCGCGTGACATCGCAATCGCTCACTTGTCCAGTCCGATATCGACGGCGGTGGCCGAATGGGTGATCGCCCCGATGGCGATTCGGTCTACGCCGCATTGCGCGATCGCCGAGACATTGTCCAGCGTGATGTTGCCGGAGGCTTCCAGCAGGGGTTTGTTGCCCTTGCCGCACATCTCGTCGCGCATCTCTACAGCGTGCTTGAGTTGCCATTGGCCCATGTTGTCCAGCAGGACGATATCGATGCCTGGAATCTTCAGAACATGATTCAACTGATGGTCCACGTGGTCCACCTCGACCGCAACGAATTCGAGCCCTTTGATGTTCCTGGCATCGTCGACGACCCGCCGCAACCGCGCGGGAAAATTCTTGCCCAATTCGGCGACGTGATTGTCTTTAATGAGGATACCGTCGTAAAGGCCGAGACGATGGTTGTAGCCGCCGCCACAGCGCACGGCGTACTTCTCCAGCAAACGCCAGCCTGGCAGCGTCTTGCGCGTATCGTAGATCTTGGCCTTCGTGCCACGGATGGCGCGAACATATTTGCTCGTCGTCGTGGCAATGCCGCTAAGACGTTGCAGGAAGTTCAGCACCACACGCTCGGCGCTGAGCATGCCCCGCAGGGGACCTTCGATGGTGGCCAGCTTGCTGCCCACGTGGGAGGACTGGCCGTCCCTGACGTGGGCGGTCAGCTTCAGTCGCGGATCGTACTGCCGAAGGATCTCTTCGAGCACGGGGATGCCGCAAACGACGATTTCCTCCCGCGAGACGATGGTTGCCTTCGCGGTCGAGTCGTCGGGGAACAGCAGTTCGGTTGTCACGTCGCCCCGGCCGAGGTCTTCTTCGATGGCCATCTGGATCAGAGGACGCACCTGCGCGATATTGAGTTTCTTCATTTCTTCCCTGCCTTGCGGGGCCGCACCGCGCCGTCCTGGCGGCGGACCCCCAGAGGTCTATCCCTTCCCGCGCCGTTTGTGTTTCTTGGTGGCCAGAAAGGTGCTCTTCTTCCTGTGCGAATCGGCGAGCACCAACTCCGGCAACTCCTTCAATTCGCGCAACTGGTCTCGCAGCTCCGCCGCCCGCTCGAAATCAAGGGCCTCAGCGGCCTCCAGCATCTCCCGCTCGATTTGCCCGGCCAGTTCAACCTTGTCGTACTCGGAGTCGCCGAGTCGAATCGCCTCCTGGGCGACGCGTCGGGCCTTGATCTGTTCGGTCAGGCTGTTGCGAATCTCTTTCTTGATCGTTTCCGGCGTGATATTGTGTTCCTGATTGTACGCCAACTGAATTGTACGTCGCCGCTCGGTTTCGTCAATGGCTTTTCGCATCGACTCGGTGATTGTGTCGGCGTACAGCAGGACTCTGGCGTTGACGTTCCGGGCCGTTCGCCCGATGGTCTGGATCAGGGACGTCTGGCTCCGGAGGAAGCCTTCCTTGTCGGCATCGAGGATGGCCACGCAGGAGACTTCGGGCAGGTCGAGGCCCTCTCGCAGCAGGTTGACGCCCACGAGCACGTCGAATTCCCCGTGCCGCAGGTCCCGCAGGATGTCGATCCGTTCGAGCGTGTCGATCTCACTGTGGAGATACCGGCAGCGGTATCCTCGTTTGGCGATATAGCTCGACAGGTTCTCGGCCATCCGCTTGGTCAGCGTGGTGGCCAGCACGCGCTCGTGGGCCTCGACGCGGCGGCCGATCTCTTCGAGCAGATGCTCGACCTGATTCGTCGCGGGCAGGACGAAGATCTCGGGATCGAGCAGCCCGGTCGGGCGGATGATCTGCTCGACGACCTCGTGATTGCACAGCTCCAGCTCGAACGGGGCGGGTGTGGCCGAGACGAAAACGACCTGGGACCAGCTCTCTTTGAATTCCTCGAACCGCAGCGGACGATTGTCCATCGCGCTGGGCAGGCGGAAACCGTGCTCGACGAGCACTTCCTTTCGGCTGCGGTCCCCGGCCCACATCGCGCGCACCTGCGGGATCGTGACGTGCGATTCATCGATGAACAGCAGGAAATCCTCGGGGAAATAGTCGATCAGCGTGTAGGGCCTTGCCCCGGCGGGCAGACCCGCCAGGTGTCTGGCGTAGTTCTCGATGCCGCTGCAGTAGCCGACTTCCTGGATCATCTCGATGTCGTACATCGTCCGGGCCTGGAGCCGCTGGGCTTCGAGAAGCTTGGCCTGCCCCCGCAATTCGCCCAATCGCTGCTCGAGTTCGGTCCGGATGCCCTCAACGGCGTCGGCGATCTTGTCGGCCGGCATGATGTAGTGCTGGGCGGGATAGATGAAGACCTGGCTCTCGACGGCCAGGGTCTCGGCCGAGACAGGGTTGATATAGCTGATCCGCTCGATCTCATCGCCAAAGAACTCGATTCGGATGGCGAACGACTCATAGGACGGGTGCAGCTCGACGACGTCGCCTCGAACGCGGAACGTCCCCCGCTGAAAGTCGATGTCGTTTCGTGCGTATTGAATGTCGGCCAACTTGCCGAGCAGGGTGTTGCGGTCGCAGGCCTCCCCGGTGCGGACGGCGACCATGCTGGCCTTGTAGGCTTCGGGAGAGCCAAGGCCGAAGATGCATGAAACCGAGGCGACAACGATGCAGTCGCGCCGTGTCGAGAGGCTGGTCGTCGCCGAGAGCCTCAATCGGTCGAGATCGGCGTTGCGGGAGGCGTCCTTTTCGATGTAGATGTCCCGCTGCGGGATATAGGCCTCCGGCTGATAGTAGTCATAGTAGCTGACGAAGTACTCGACCGCGTTTTCCGGGAACAGCTCGCGGAATTCCTCATAGAGCTGGGCGGCCAGCGTCTTGTTGTGAGAGATGACCAGGACGGGACGGTCGAACCGCGCGATGACGTTGGCCATCGTGAAGGTCTTGCCGCTTCCGGTAACTCCCATGAGGGTCTGGAACTTCTGCCCGGCGCGCAGCGCAGCGGTGAGCCGCTCGATGGCCTGCGGCTGGTCCCCCGAGGGCTGGAAGCGTTCGTTCAGCTTGAAGATGCCCATACGGTTCTACCACCGACGCGGCCCACCCGATCGAGGGACCATCGTCCGCGCGTCGAAGCCACTACTTCGATGCGGGTACGGAATGGGTAATCCCCACGATCATGGCTTGGCCATATCGATCCCACAAGGCGTCCTCGCTGAGGTTGGAAGCGGCAGAAGGCAGTTCCACCGTGATGGTCGCGATACCAAGCTCTTCCCCTGTGTAAGAGCCCAACGAGCCCGGCATGGCTCCAAGCTTCTTGACCGGCAGACGGCAGGCCGCGGCGACGGCGGCCGCCAAGGCCTTGCCCGGTCCGTCGTAATCGATGCAACTGAGCGGCTGGTGCAACGTAAGGATCCGGTTTGGGCTGAATTCCTGGATCGCGGCGTGGAGCGCACGGCTCTCCGGTTCGGAGAGCGGCTGATGCCCGTTCGCAGCGGTGTTGACGCGATTGCTCGCTTCGAAATTGCGGTTCAGATCGATGCCGCGAACGTTCTCGCGCGTGCTGGCGGCCAACCCATCGGGATTGGCGACAGGGATGATGACGATGGTGCGTCCGGCCAGAAGGTCCTGGTTGGCCATCAGGTAGTCGGCAAGTCTCTTGACAAGGGGGGTGCCCGCCGGCTCGTTGCCATGAATCGTCGCAATGACAAGCGTGGTGTCGATCCCGTCCCCGAGGACCTGAGCGGTGATGGCGCGGCCCTGGACGGAGCGGCCGAGCAAACGGTACCGCGGCACCAACTGCGGCGCAGGCATGGCCACCGGCCGGTCCTCGCCAATGACGCGGGGTCTCGGCTCGGGTTCATAGCACCCCGGAAGTGTAACCAGGGTGAGAATCAACGTGCAGACTAATCCGATCGACCGTCCTTTGTCCATATCGCCTATTCCTTTACGTCATCCCAAACTGTCGAACGGCCGGAATATAACGGATGGGCCCACCTTTTGCAACGGAGAAAACGCAAACAGAGGGTCCCACATGGGTATATGGTGGGTTTTTTGCCGATGAGGGCTTTGCAGATTGGCTGCCATCGCTGAAAATGGGGACCGAACTTCGCGGTTGAGCCGGACCCGGCTGGGTGCCGGGACGCGGTACGGTTGGCAGACAGGCATAGGAAAGGGCGGATCGGTTGAAACCTTCTGTGGTGCTGGCATCGGCGATGACACCCGACAACAGGAAGATGGTCCTGTCCAGCCACGATGAGGACTTCTTCATCACCGTTGACGGCCGGCAATTGATGACCAGCCGCGAGCACGAATCGGAGCTCGAACTGGCCCGGTTGGGCTGCCACAGAATAAGGCAGAAGCCCCGGCCCACGGTCCTGATCGGTGGGTTGGGCTTGGGCTATACTCTCCGGCAGACCCTCGACATTCTCCCGGCCGAGGCGCGGATCGTCGTGGCGGAATTGATGCCTCAGGTCGTTCAGTGGAACCGTGATTTCCTCGGTGGTCTGACAAACCATCCCTTGGACGACAACAGGGTCGCCGTCGAATCGTGCGATGTGGCGGACGTGATCCGGCGTTCCCGGGGGGCCTTCGATGCCATTCTGCTCGATGTGGACAACGGCCCGGGTGCGATGACCTACGCCGGCAACGAAGAGCTTTACAGCCCGGCGGGTATCGCCGAGGCGATGCACGCCCTTCGCAAGGGCGGCTGTCTGGCGATCTGGTCGGTCGACGCCGAGACGCGATTCGAAGGGCGCGTTCGTCGCGAGGGCCTCAAGGTTCGTCGCTTTCGCGTCCGTGCCTACGTGGGAGCCAAGACCCACTCGCGATGCATTTGGGCGATCGCACGAGAGGTTCGGGCCCTGCCCCCTGGCGAGGACACGGGCAGATAGTTGGCCACGACCGCTTTCCTACAGGATACATAGGAATGCCGTGTGACGCAATCCACTTCGGCCTGCGCAGAACAATCGACTCGTTGGCTCGTAGGCAGTCAGGGGGGCAGGCGGCCAGATGAGTTCCATAAGGGAGGCACCAATGAGAGTGGTTGTCGGGTACGATCATCGGGGACGCGGACGCGTAGACTGTGTCAGGGCCGCCATCGAACAGCAGGGACATGAATGCATTGCGCTTGGTCCGGAGGAGGACCACACCGCCGATTTTCCGGATTTTGCCCATGCCGCTGCAACAAAGGTGGCCGAAAACGACGCGGACACGGCCATCCTCCTGGGCGCGACGGGTATGGAAATGGACATGTCTGCCAACAAGCTCAAGGGAATTCGTGCGGCACGCTGCAATGACGAGTTGGATGCGCGCACTGCCAGATTTCGGTTCGATGCAAACGTTCTGTGTCTTCCGGCCGAGTTGCTCAATGAGACGGTCCTCAGACGAATCGTCACGGTCTGGCTGGAGACCGACTTCGGGGAACGTGAACGGTCACAACGACGGATCCGCAAGATTGAGGCCATTGAGGACGGGGCCAATCCCAGTTCGACGCCACGCAGGCGCCACTGATCGCCGTCTTTTTTTCGTCCGATATGCCGGGCCGCCTCATCCAGGCCGGGCATAGCTACGTCCGAATAGACTCCCACGTCCCTGCCGCTCTGTGTCCTTTGATGCTGCCATTTGGATATGGCCCATTCCGTGGCCATACTATAGTAAGTGGGGTCGTCTTCGCACCGCATGAACGGCCACGACCCGCCCCGACGCATCATGCGAGAGACCGTATCGCAGCGGCGGGCGCCTTCGGACACATGGGAGGAGAAGGATGATAGGTGAACACACGCGGGGCCGTTCCATCGGCCTTTGGGGACTCGTTCTGGCATTTCTGGCGATTCCGGCGGTGCGCAGTCCTGCGGACCTGGACCGCAGTGGATACCGTCATGTCGTGCCTGGCGGTGTGGTTTCAGACATCTGCTTCGATGACGGCCCGGGTCTATCGCTGTCCTTCGATGCGATTCTGGACCTTTGCGACGCGACGACACGATCTCTCAAAACCGATTCGATTGCCCACGTCCGGTTGAGCCGCTGGCCCGGCGCTGCGCATTTCGCTTTGGCTGTTCCGCCGACGGATTGGTCTTCCTTCGACCTGGGCAGTCCCGATTGGGAGTGGGGAATCGGCGTCACTTCGTTGCGGGACATCGGCTCGTTCGTCGTGGAACTCGCAGGCAATGACGCCGAAAATGTCGTGTATGATGCCGGCCCGTGTCTTCCGGAGTACGTCCGCTGTACGACGTTTACAAATCCACCCGGCAACGACAAATCCGTGACGGTTGCTCGTCCCATGCCCAGCGCCGTGGCTCTCGGCAGTTCGGGACTAACCCTGGTCGCCTATTGGCACAAACGACGGCAAGGTGGCCTCGTCGGCCTGTGACGGACGGGGTCCGACGGGGAGAGATGCACCCGCCGGAACAGCGGCTTGAAGGCCGCAACCTCGTTCTGAGCATAATGCCAAATCATGCGGGCCGTGCTTTGACTTCGGTTCGCTGCGTCGGTACCATAACGGCGGACGACAGGTTGCCCCAGGTCCGGCGGACCGGACGACGGAGGGCAATCGGCCTGATCCAGGGGTATGAGCCGATGATCTTCGCACGGCTCGGAAACGCGAAGGCCATGTATGCTTGCGCGGTTAGAACATCTCTCGTGGGCGTGTAGTTTGCTCCTGTCCACCACCGTCGTACTGTGCGCCGGCAATGCGCCTGTCCGGGGCCAGAGCGGCTATGGCGGCGCGGTGGCGGAGGTCCACTTTGGCCTTGTCGAACCACCCGTCGTGGCGCAGCAGGACATCACCGTAACAGCATCGATCTCCGCACAGCAGACAGAGAGAAAGCCGCTGGAGTGCAGCGGTATGACCTGGGCAGACGGGCGTCTGGTTCTGATCAGCGACCGTCACGGGCTGATGCTTTTCACCTGTCCGATTGACCTTGAGGCCATGACGATCGGCACACCTACACCTCATGTGGTGATCGGCAACGAGCAGGAACTGCTCGATGACGCCGAGTGCCTTGCTGTGCGGACGGGCCGCCGCGGCGAACCCATCGTCTATGTGCTCTGCTCGTTGAGCAATGACCCAGATGAATTGCCTCTGCCGAAACGGCGCCACATGCTGCGGATGGCCGTTCGCGATCTTGATCCGACCCGAGTCGCCAGGCCAGCCGTACTCAACGCGGGCAAGATCCGCGATCTCATCAACGAGTGCTTTGAATCCGTCGGGATCGAGCCGTATCGCACGTTCCATGCGGATTTCTCGGGTAGCCAGAAAAACACGTATCGCTGGGGCAATGTCGAGGGCATGTGCTTTCTGCCCGATGGGCGAGGTCTGCTGCTGGGGATGCGGAATCCACTTCTGGCCACCCACGCGTTGATGGCGGTCGTTGAGGGTGTAGACGAGACGTTCGATACCCGGGATGTGAGTCAGTTTCGTTTGACGGACCTTTTTGCGCTCGACCTGGGCGATCGGGGCATCAGCGATCTCACCTGGGATCCGCTGACCAGAGGCTACCTGATCGCCGCCGGCAAGAGCGCCGGCCCCAAGTTGAGCAAGGATCAGCCGTTCCCGCCCAATACGCTCGACAGTGCCTTGTTCTGGTGGAGCGGGCACAAACGAGATCGCCCCATCCTGTTCGCCCGCTTCCCGGACATGAAGGTGGAGGCGGTGTGCCGGCTGGGCCAGACACGGTACGTCGCGGTCGCATCAGACGAAGGAGACGTCAGTGAAGGGCGGCCGCAACAGCAACAAAGTGTAATCACGGTTCTGTATTTTACCGGCATCGACGTCGATCTTCGGGAGGGG
>JAAYBA010000321.1 GCA_012719085.1 Planctomycetota bacterium | reverse complement strand
GCAGCTCGACGCGACGCGGCTGGTGGAGGACAACTCGCCGTGCAACCACGACCACGTCCTGACGGACATCAACACCTGGCACGCGTATCTGCCCGGCTACAAATGGACCGAGCACCTGGCCCAGGTCACGCGTGACACCTACGAGGGCTCGACGTGGAACTACATCGGCGGGCGGAAGCAGGGCACCGAGCCGTTGCTCAACAGCGAGTGCGGCAACGTCTGGGGCTATGAAGGCAGCACGGGCGACGTGGACTGGAGCTGGGACTATCACCTGATGATGGACGCGTTCCGGCGGCATCCGAAGGTCTGCGGCTGGCTCTACACCGAGCACCACGACGTGATCAACGAATGGAACGGATACTGGCGTTTCGATCGCTCCGAGAAATTCACCGGGATCGAGGAACTGATGCCCGGCATGAGCCTGCGCGACCTGCACGGCGATTTCTACGTGGCCCTGAGCGAAGAGCTGTGCCAGGACGTCAAGCCGGGTGCGAGCGTGGAGGTCCCGCTGTACGTCTCGTTCCTGACCGACGCCCAGGCCGGCGAGAATCTGACCCTGCGGGCCAGCCTCCGGGGCTGGGACAGCCTGGGCCGCGAACGCAGCTTCGGCCGCATCCAACGGCGCACCATCCCGTACCGCGCATGGCATTGCGGGGCCATCGAACCACTGGAAGTAACGATGCCCAATGAGCCGGCGGTGGCCGTGTTGGCCGTACAGATCGAAGACCGCACCGGCGTCGTGCTCGCAAGGAACTTCACCACGTTCGCCGTACGCGACGGCGCGCAGCCGCGACAGGAGACGCTCACCCAGCGAAATCGCACGATGAAGGTCGTGCGCTTCGCTCCTAAGAGCTTCGTGAAGGCCGAATGGCCCGTCAAGCAATGGAACGTGTTCGACGGGCTCAAGGTCAACGGAGCCGGGGCGGGCTATTTCGAGTACCGCATCCCCTGGCCCCACGACCTCGACGTCGAGAGTGTCGAGACGGCCAGCTTCCGCGCCGAGATCTCGGCCAAGCAGCTCTTCGGCAAGGACAAGGCAGGCGCCGGAAAGCAGGAAGGCGACTTCATGCGAGGCAGAGGAACGCACGACCCCAGCCTGAACCCGAACTCGTATCCAATGACGGACGAGACCGTGTATCCCAGTGCGATCCGCATCCGAATCGCTGGCGAGGCAATCGCAACGATCGACCTGCCCGACGATCCGGCCGACCATCGTGGGATTCTGTCCTGGCAGGCGCAAAAACGTGACGGCAAGCTCAACGAGGCCGGCTCCTATGGGTACCTCGTCACCGCCCAGATTCCTGAATCGGTCCTCCGCAAGGCTGCCCGCGAGGGTACGATCGCGATCCGCCTGGAGGCCGACGAGGCCCTCGCCGGCGGGATTGCCATCTACGGCGAGCAGTTCGGACGCTACCCGCTGGACCCGACCCTGGCGTTCATTCTGAAGTAGTTGGATCGACGCCGATGTGATGCGGTGCGTTTTCGGAGGCCGCGCGTACGGGCGCGGCCTCTGCTTCATAGGACGAAAGAGAGAGGCATTCCATGAGAATCGTTCGCATCGCCCTGCTGTTCTGCATGTGTATCAGCCTGCAAGCCTTCGGCGCCGAGCTGCCGTTGGCCCCGGCGGTCGAATGCCACCCTCGTGGCGGCCTGCCCAACGTGCTGGCCAAGCTTCAGGCGGGCGACGAAGTGCGCATCGGCTATCTGGGCGGAAGCATCACGGCCCAGGCGGGCTGGCGACCTAAGACGCTGGCGTGGTTTGCCGAGCAGTTCCCGCAGGCCAAGGTCGGTGAGATCAACGCCGCGATCGGCGGGACCGGTTCGGACCTGGGCGTGTTCCGGCTCGAACACGATGTGCTGGTCCACAAGCCCGACCTGCTGTTCGTGGAGTTCGCCGTCAATGACGGCGGCGCGCCGCCCGAGCAGATCTATCGCTGTATGGAAGGCATCGTCCGGCAGACCTGGAGAAATGATCCGACCACGGACATCTGCTTCGTTTACACCCTGGCCGGCAACATGCTGCAAACGCTCCAGGAAGGCCGGTTCCCACGCTCGGCCAGTGCGATGGAGAGGATCGCCGAGCACTATGGCATCCCCACGATCCACATGGGCGTGGAGGTTGCGAGACTGGAGAAGGAAGGCAAACTGATCTTCCAGGGCCCGAAGCCTGCGACCGAACAGGAGAAGGCAGACCTGGGCGAGAAGATTCTGTTCTCGCCCGACGCGGTCCACCCGTATACCGACACGGGACACCAGCTCTACCTCGATGCAGTCGTCCGCTCGATGGCCAAGATTCGAGACGCAGGCAATCCCGAGCCGCACCCGCTCGGCGATCCGTTTATCGCAAACAACTGGGAGAAGGCCCAAATGGTCCCCTTGAGCCGGGCAAGGCTCAGCGAGGGCTGGAAAAAGCTGGACTCCCAGACCGACGCCATGGCCAAGCGATTCGGCGACAGGTTGCCGGAGGTGTGGAAGGCGGACCAGCCCGGCGAGTCGATCCGGTTCCGCGTTCGCGGTAGCGTGATCCGCATCTACGATTTGGTGGGTCCCGATTGCGGACAGGTCTCGATCCAGGTGGACGACGAGCCTGCCTATGTCCGCCCACGATTCGACGCGTACTGCACATACCATCGGCTCAACTGTCTTGTCGTCGGCAACAATCTGAAGCCCGCCGAACACGAGATCACCCTGACGATCCATCCCGAGCAGCCGGATAAGGCCAGGATTCTCAGCCAGCGAAACGAAACGATGGACGACCCGAAGCGCTTCGACGGGACGACCTGGTACGCCGGCGCCATCCTGGTCCTGGGCGACTTCCTGGACTGACCGCCAGACAAAGCGTCAAAGGTGTTTGTTGACAGGCCCTATTGATAACGATATGCTTGGTGACATGCGGCTGGTCGGACTCGCGATGGAAAGAGACGCACGTGGCCGGTGTTAGAACGCTTGGAAGACCACGAGAGTCTATGCAGTCGCCGGAGACGGTCAATCCCTGCATCACCTGCGGGGCGTGCTGTGCCTACTATCGCGCATCATTTTACTGGGCCGAGGCTGACGACAGCCCCGGCGGGACCGTGCCCGTCGAACTGACCGAGAAGCTCAACGACTTTCGCCGGGTCATGCGGGGGACGAGCCAGAAGAATCCGCGCTGCGTCGCCCTGCTCGGTGAGATCGGCAAGAGCGTCGGGTGCAGCATCTACGATTTGCGCTCGTCCGTCTGTCGGGACTTCGACGTCTCCTGGATCCACGGCGTTCGCAACGAGCGGTGCGACCAGGCCCGCATCGCCTGGGGCCTCGAGCCGCTGCCGGCCCCCGCCACCAGCCCCGAAGAGAACCCGGACGATCCGCAGCACACCGCGCCGCCGAACCGGCCCCCGCT
>JAAYBA010000320.1 GCA_012719085.1 Planctomycetota bacterium | reverse complement strand
CGTGTAGACGATGCCCGGACAGGCCGGAGCCACTCGGCTCCTATGCGATGTCGAACACCTTGGTCAGTTGGGTGATCTCAAAGACCTTTTGGATCTTGGGGTCGAGATTGAACAACTGCAGATGCCCATCGTTGTCGATCACCCGCTTGTGCACCTTCACCAGAAGCCCCAGGAAGGCCGACGACATGAAGCGGACATTCTCGAAGTTCAGGACAAGCTTCTTGTTCAGGTTCTCCTTGATGACCGGACGCAGGGCCTGCTCGAGTTTCTTGATCTGTTGATCGTCGAGAATATTCTCATCCGCGAAGGTCACGATGCTGACCTCCGTTCCGTATTCCACTTTGATCTTCGGTTCTTTGAATTCCATAGACAACCTCAGTGCCGAGTCCTCGTTCGGTGGGGTCCCGATAGGTTTCGGGACTCCCGCTCGCCTTGTCGTACGAGGATGCACGACCTGCGGCTCCTCGCGACAGTACGGGCTGTATTGTAGTGGTCGCGTCGGTTTTGGCGAGCAAAAAACGGTCGAAACCCCGGGCCCCGGCCGGTCGAGGCCGCCGCCCGATCCACCCCGTTCACGCCGGCTTGGAGTCGATCAATGCGCCGAGGATGGAGATTCCGTTGAACAGCGCGTGCATGAAGATGGGCCGAAAGAGCGAACCGCTCTTCTCATAGGCGTATCCCAGCCCGACCGATAGCACGAACAGGGCCGGCCAGTGCGTTGCGTTTCCGTGCACCGCCGCGAACAGGGCCGAGGTCAGCATGATGGCCGGCCACGGCCGGCCCAGATAGGAGCGAATCATCGTCTGGAACAGACCCCGGAAGATCATCTCTTCCACCAGCGGAGCCACCACCACCGCCAGGAAGGCCAGCAACACCGAGAGAGGGACATCGGAGAACTCCATCATCTGCCGCAGCGCCTCATGCGTGGGCATCTGGAAATCCCGGCCGGAGAGCAACTGACTGATCCACTGGCCGATCCGCATGGTGGCAACGACCGCCGCCAGCACCAGGGGCCAGACCGCCAGAAGATGGACGAAGGACGCCGCCAAATCCCTCGGGACCGTCCGGAATTGCAGGCCAAACCCCTTCAAGCCCCGCGCGAAGTGAGCGGACGCCAGAGGAAGGACCAGGCCGAAGGTGACCGACAGGGCCACAACTCCCATCACCACCCCATTCTGAAGGGCTGCCTGAACCTCAGTGACGGGGTCACGAAGCGAAGCGATCAGCGACTGGACGATCAGAGGACCGATCAGCCATACGAACAAGGCAAAGAAGGGCAACTGCGGCGGCATGCTGTTGCGGCGGGGCGGGGAATGAACCAGGGACTCTCGGCCCAGAGACGTCCGCATCAGCCACACCGACAGAAGGCCGATACCGATCAGGCTGAAGAGGTGATCCAGGGTGAACGATTCGGTCAGTTGTCTGAACGCGTCGAGAGCCGTCATGAACCTCTGTTCTCGAAGAACATCTCGGCCGGGCGGCAAGTGGGTTGAAAATCGCAACCCGCTGCACTACACTACGCCCAAGGGTCTGGTCGTGGGGAGTATGGCAGACCGGCCCGGCCTTATCAAGGGAAATAGACCATGGATGTATTTCGGATTGAAGGACCGGTCCGTCTTTCCGGTCGGGTCACCGTCAACGGCTCCAAAAACGCCGCCCTGCCGATCATGGCGGCGGCTATCCTGGCCGAGGGGCGATCCTCGCTCGCCGGCGTTCCGAGGCTGTCCGACGTGAGGGTGTTCGGGGATCTGCTGCAAACGCTGGGTTGCCATGTCCAGCGAGACACTGACGGGCGCATGGATATCGACGCGACGGTGATCGACAACCCGGTAGGCGACTATGAAATCGTTCGGAAGATGCGGGCGAGCGTGTGCATTCTGGGCCCGCTGCTGGCCCGTTATGGCCGGGCCGAGGTCTCGATGCCTGGTGGGTGCGCCATCGGCGACCGCCCCATCAACCTGCACGTGCGAGGCCTGCAGGAACTCGGGGCCAGGATTCACCTGAAGAGCGGCTACGTCATCGCCGAGGCGCCCAATGGGCTCAGGGGAGCCAGCATCTTCCTCGGCGGTTCGTTCGGATCGACCGTTCTGGGGACGGCTAACGTGATGATGGCGGCGACCCTGGCCAAGGGGCGCACCGTCATCGAGTCGGCTGCCTGCGAGCCGGAGATCAGCGATCTGGCCAACTGCCTCAACGCCATGGGCGCCCGGATCAGCGGGATCGGCTCGCCGCGACTGACGATCGAAGGCGTGTCGCACCTGCATCCCGTCCAGTACAGAGTCATTCCCGACCGCATCGAGGCTGGGACATTCATGGTGGCGGCCGCCATTACGCGAGGGGAGCTCAAGCTCGTCAACTGCCGGCTCGACGACATGATGGCCGTGGTGGACAAGCTCCGCAGCGTGGGCGTCACCGTCGAGCCGGACGCCGACGGCTGTGTCGTGGCCGGTACCGGTCACATCAGGCCCACTGACGTGACCACCCAGCCTTACCCCGGCTTTCCGACGGACCTGCAGGCCCAGCTCATGGCCCTTCTGGCACTGGCCGAGGGCAATAGCGTGGTGATCGAGAAAATCTTCCCCGATCGCTTCATGCACGTGGCCGAGCTGAACCGCATGGCCGCCGATCTGCGAAAGGAGGGTCCGGCGGTCATCGTCGCGGGCGTCAGGAACCTGGTCGCCGCACCGGTGATGGCGTCGGACCTGCGGGCCTCGGCGGCGCTGGTCCTGGCGGGCCTGGCCGCAGAAGGGACAACCATTATCAACCGCGTCTACCATATCGACCGGGGCTATGAGCGGATCGAAGAACGGCTCAATCCGCTCGGCGCGCAGATCTTCCGCGAGGACGCGCCGGCTCCGTAGGGGCGAAACGTACAACGCGGGTGGCAGCCTCAATCGCAGCTTGGGGATGGCTTGCTCGTGGATACCATCCCCAAACGCCAAGGCGTTTGAGGCTGCCACCCTAACATGAGAGAATCGCGATGCGTAGGAAACTCAAATCCATCAAGTCCGTCCTCGTGATCGGCCTGGTGGTTGTCGTCGGCGGAGCGCTCGGCGTCAACTTCTTCGCCGACAGCGCTGTGCGGGTGGCGATCGGCAAGGCCGGCACCAAGGCGTTGAAGGTCCCGGTGGACGTGGAGAAGGCCCAACTGTCGATCTTCGCAGGGACTCTGGGGCTGGAGACCCTCACGGTAGGCAACCCGTCCGGCTACAGTCAGACGACCCTGCTCGACCTGAGCCGGAGCAATGTCGAGGTCGATACGAGGTCGCTGCTGAGTGACGAGGTGCTCATCAGAGACATCAAGCTCGACGGCATGACCGTTTTCGTCGAGCAGAAGGGCCTCGACAACAACCTGCATGAGGTCATCAAGGCGCTGCCCCGCGACGAACAGGCATCCGGCAAGAGGTTGGTGATCGACCGTCTGGAGATCACGAATATCACGGTCAACGTCAAGTTGCTGCCCATTCCGGGGCAGGCCGATACGGTGGTATTCAAGCTCGGCACGATCCAGATGACCGATCTGGGGCGTGACGAGCGAATGGACACTGCAATGCTCGTCAGCAAGGTTCTCCTGGCGGTCGCGACGGGCATCGCCGAGCAGGGGGGCGGCATCCTGCCCAAGGAGATGATTTCGGGCCTGAGCAGCGTGCTGGACAAGGCCATCGACATCGGCCGGATCATCTTCGGGAACGGCAAGAACAGCGCCGAGCAGATCGGACGTGGAATCACCGAGGGCCTCAAAGACATCGTCAAGCCGTAGGGGCGAATGATAATTTGCTCCTGGTAGTAATGAAGTTGGTGTGCGGTGCACACCCTACGGGAGCGCTGTCATGCAGAAGCGAATCATTGCCGCATCGATCGTGTGTCTGCTGTGCATCGGAACCTCATTCGCCCAGAAGACGCCTTCGGGCAATCCGAGCGACTTCAGGATCAAGACCTGTCTCCATTCGGTCAGCTACGCGGGCGTGTGGCGCGGCCAGGCGAAGCTGACGGTCGACGAGTTCCTCGTGAAGGCCAAGGAACTGGGCTACGACGGCGTGATGCTGATGGCCAAGCGTCCACACGTTTCGCCGCTGGACTACGACGAGACGGCACGCCAGGCATTGCGACGCCGGATTGAAGGGCTGGGCCTCGAACTGGTCTGCCTGGCCGGCTACACCGACTTCACCGCCGGCAGCGACAAGCTGGGCATCCCGAACGTCGAGATCCAGGCCGCGTATGTCGGCGAGCTGGCGAAGCTCGCCCGCGACCTCGGCACCGACGTGGTCCGCGTCTTTACCGGCTACGAGCGGCCCGACATTCCGTACGACAGGCAGTATGCGACGGTCGTCGAAGGCCTGCGCCTGGCGGGCAAAGAAGCCGCCAGGTACGGCGTGACACTCGCCGTGCAGAACCACCACGACATCGGCGCGCACCACGACGCCATGCTCTGGCTGCTCAACGAGGTCAACCTGCCCAACATCAAGGCCGCGTACGATCCGTGGACGCCGACGCTCCAGGGCCTTGGCGCCGAAGAGCTGCGGGCGTCGGTTCGGAAGATGGCGCCGTACACGATCCACACAACCGCCGCCGACTACGTGCGCCAGCCGCGATACCACTACAGCAGCAACCTGACCAACTTCCTCGAACAGGGCACCGTGCTGCGGGCCGTCCCCCTTGGCCGGGGGATCATCGACTACAAGACCTTCTTCGCCGCCCTCCGCGAGATCGGCTACCAGGGCTACATCGCCTACGAGATGTGCGAAGTCCTCGACGGCGGCGGCGACATCGAGAACCTCGACCGCACCGCGAAGGAGTCCCTTGCTTACATCAAGAGCTTCGAATCCCGCTAAGTGCCGCTCGGTGGCCGTGCAGAAGGGTCGCATCGACCGATGTGAATCTGATCCACGCGATTCCTGAGGCCATTCTGCGTTTGCCTCTGTCGTGACTTGCGCCGATTTACAGACGGCTTCCTTGATCCTTGGCATCTCCTGCGAGGGATACTCGTTGAACGGCAGATGCTCCGGGGGTAACATCTTGGGTGAGCCTCGCGGAGGCCGGCAGGGATCTGAATTCATTGACAGGGGCGAACGATGAACGAGATGCACAGAGCACTTCTGACGCTGGCGACCATGGCGGGGCTCTTGGCCATGATGGGTCCGGCATTGGCTCAAGGGCCGAGCGATGCACTGGAAGGGGGCTTCGCGGACCCACCCGATTCGGCCTGGCCGCGGACCTGGTGGCATTGGACCGGCGGCAATGTCACGAAGGAAGGGATCACGAAGGACCTCGAATGGATGAAGCGCGTCGGCATTGGCGGATGCCAGTTGGCCGACGTCAGCTTCGGGTTCGGATTCGGCCAGACGGTTGAAGAGAAGATCGAATTCGGAAGCCCCGAGTGGCTGGACGCCGTCCGTCACGCCGCCTCCGAGGCCCAGCGATTGGGACTGGAGATGGCGATCTTCAGCTCCGCCGGCTGGAGCGAGACGGGCGGACCCTGGGTCAAGCCCGAGCAGGCGATGAAGAAGCTCGTCTGGAGCGAGGCGACCGTGGAAGGGCCCCGGCATTTCACCGGCAAGCTGCCCCAGCCTCCATCCTGCAACGGCCCGTTCCAGAATATAGGCGCCGGAGGTCGGCGTCCCCCGCAGGATCCCACCTGGTATGGCGACAGCGCAGTCATCGCCTTTCGCACGCCTGAGGCGGAAACGGGCATGATGGCCCTCCCCCCCAAGGTGACCACCAGCGCCGCCGACGTCAACACCGCTGCGTTGTGCGACGAGGATTGGAACACCGCTGTCGCGATTCCCGGTCCCGCCGATGGCGCGCCGGCGTGGCTCCAATTCGAGTTCGCCAGGCGGTTTGAAGTTCGCGCCATTACGATTGGCGGAGGCGCCGGTATCCCGGTAGGCCGGGTGCTGGCCGGCAGCGATGCGGCGCATCTTCAAACGCTCGTGACGCTTCCCGGCGCACAGCTTTACCGCCAGGGTCGCATCCGGACATTCGCCCTACCCCTGACGAGGGAGAGAGTCTACCGCCTCGAGATGACCGCCGCACCGTTGGGCCCCGGCCCGACGATGAGCCAGGAACCGACCGGGTCGGCGGAGAAGTACGTGTTGACCGAGGTCCGCCTGCACTCGGGCGCCCGCGTGCACCGCTGGGAGGATAAGGCGGGTTTCAGTCACTTGTTCGAGTATGAGAGCGTGCCGACGCCCGAGGTGCCGGCCGAGGCGGCAATCGATCGATCCGAGGTGATCGACCTGACCGACCGCATGGCCTCCGACGGCAGCCTGGATTGGAAGGTGCCGGCGGGCCATTGGACCATTCTGCGGATGGGCTATTCGCTGACGGGCGCCAAGAACCGCCCGGCCCCGCCCTCCGGATCGGGCTACGAAGCCGACAAGCTCAGTGCCAAGCACATGGAGGCCTACTATCATGGCTATTTCGATCCGCTGGCCGAGGCATTGGGATCTCTGTTCGGCACGAGCTTGCGATATGTGCTGATGGATAGCTGGGAAGCGGGACGTCAGAACTGGACGCAGGAGATGATCGCCGAGTTCCAGCGGCGACGAGGCTACGATCCGACGCCGTACCTGGCGACTCTGACCGGACGCGTCGTCGAAAGCGCCGACGTGAGCGACCGCTTCCTGTGGGACTTCCGCCGGACGCTGGCCGACATGTGGGCCGATTGTCATTACGGCGTGATGGCGGACCTGCTGAGCAAGCAGAGGATCGGGATCTATGCTGAGGCCGCCGGCGTCTCGCTGGAGATTCCCGAAGACACGCTGCTCAACAAGAGCAAAGTGGCCATCCCCATGGGCGAATTCTGGGCGGGCAAGATGCATCCGCCCCTGATGTACTACCAGGACGTGCGCGGCGCCGCCTCCGCCTCCCACATTTATGGCAAGACCCTTGTAGCTGCCGAAGCCTTCACCGGAGGCGGCTACGAGAACCCCTTCACCCTCAAGAAGATCAGCGACTACTGGTTCGCCCAGGGCCTCAACCGGATCGTCTTTCACACCTCGGCGCATCAGCCGCTCGACACCAGGCCGGGCAACGCGATGGTCGGCACGCATATCCATCGAAACATCACATGGGCCGAGCAGGCAGGCCCCTTCATGGACTACCTGGCCCGCCAGTCCTTCCTGTTGCAGCAGGGGCTCTTCATCGCCGATCTGGCGTACCTCTTGAACGAGGGCGCGCCCTCGACCATGCCGATCTGGGGCGCGGGACTGACGCCGAAACCGCCCGAGGGTTATGACTTCGACTACGTCAACGCCGATGTGCTGCTGAATCGGATGTCGGTCGGTCCCGACGGCCGGTTGATGCTGCCCGACGGCATGAGCTATCGCGTGCTGGTGCTGCCGCAGACGGACAAGATGCGGCCGGAGCTGCTCGGCAAGATTCGCGATCTGGTTCTGGGCGGTGCGGTTGTCGTGGGGCCCAAGCCGGTGCGCTCGCCGAGCCTCATGGGCTTTCCGGATGTTGACCGGCAGGTGAGGACGCTGGCGGCCGAAGTGTGGGGCGACCTTGACGGCGTCAGCCGGACCGTCCGCTATGTCGGCAAGGGCAGGGTCGTCTGGGGTCTGCCACTGGAGGATGTCCTGGCATCGCTGAACACTCCAAAGGATGTCGAGTTCGCCAAGGCCCTCGACGCCGACATCGTCTGGACGCATCGGCATACTCCCAATGCGGACATCTACTATATCGCGAATCTCACGGACGCCACGCAGGAAGTCCAGGCGCGCTTCCGCATCAGCGGCAGGGAGGCGGAGCTTTGGCATCCGGACACAGGCCAGATCGAGCCGGCTTCGTACCGCATCGTGGAAGATCGTACGATCGTCCCATTGCACCTGTCGCCGCGCGAGAGCCTGTTCGTTGTCTTCCGGCGGGACGCCTCGTCGCTCACATGCACCCTGCCGCAACGCACCGCTACGACGCTGGCGACTGTGAACGGACCCTGGGATGTCACGTTTCCTGCGAATCTTGGCGCGCCCGAGAGGATTCAACTCGCCCATCTGGAATCCTGGACGGCCCACGTCGATCCGGGGGTGAAGTACTTCTCCGGCACGGCCACCTACACCAGGATGATGCAGGCGCCGCAGGGCTGGTTCCGATCGGGCACCCGGCTTGCGCTGGACCTTGGAACTGTCCACGACATCGCAGAGGTGTCCATCAACGGTGAGCCGCTCGCCACGTTGTGGAAGCCGCCGTATCGGGTTGACGTAACCGACTCACTCAAGCCGGGAGAGAATGATCTGGGAATCAAGGTCACCAATCAGTGGACGAACCGTCAGATCGGCGACCGGCTGGTTGCGCCCGACCAAAGGGTGCTGGCGATGCCTGCCGGTGGCTTTGGCCCGATGGCCGGCTTCGGTGCCCCCCAGACCCCGGCTGAATCGGGATTGCTCGGTCCGGTCACGATAGTCTCCACAATAAGTCAATGAACGTCCTGAAAGGATTGGTGCGATGAGAACTACCACTTCCTGCCTGGTATTGTTGTTCGTTTGCGGCGCTGCGTACGCACAGATCGCCGACTCGCCCGACGAGAGCGTTGCGGGTATCCCCGTCAACTACACCGAGGCGAAAGTCGGCATGTATACGTTGCCGGACGTTTTGAAGCTCGCCAACGGCGAGCCGGTGCGCGACGCCGCCACTTGGTTCGAGAAACGCCGGCCCGAGATCGTCAGGCTGTTCGAAGAGAACCAGTACGGCCGCAGTCCGGGCCGGCCCGCTGACATGAGCTTCGACGTCTTTGACAAGGCCGGGCGGGCGTTCGGTGGAAAGGCGATTCGCAGACAGGTGACGATCTACCTCTCCAAAGACAAGACCGGACCGCAGATGGACCTGCTGATCTATGTGCCTGCCCATGTCAACAAGCCCGTCCCGCTGCTGCTGAATCTGGGCTTTGCCGCCAACAACACGATGGTGAACGACCCCAATGTGAAGGTTGGCACGTTCTGGGACCGGCGTCAGAATAAGAGGGTGCCCGCCACGAGAGGCTTCGGATTCATGGACGTGATGCCGATCTTGGAGAAGGGGTTCGGCTTCGCCACGTTCAACTACAGCGACGTCGATCCCGATGCGCCGGGCGCGGTCGCTTATGGTGTGCGGAAGCTCTATCTGAGAGAGGGACAGACGGAGTCCGCCTCCGGCGGACCGGCCGAGTGGGGTTCCATCGCCGCCTGGGCGTGGGGCATAAGCCGGGCGGTGGACTACTTCGAGACAGATGACGACGTGGACGCCGGGCGGATCGCCATCATGGGCGTGTCCCGGCTGGGCAAGACCGTGCTATGGGCTGGGGCGCGCGATACGCGCATCGCAATGGTGATCGCCAGTTGTTCGGGCGAGGGCGGCGCGGCGCTGAGCCGGCGCAATTATGGTGAAACCATCGGACATTTAGCCGCACCGACGCGATATGCGTATCAGTTCTGCGCCAACTACGGCAAGTGGGCGGACAAGGTCGACGAGTTCCCGGTCGATACGCACATGCTGATCGCGCTGATCGCACCGCGCCCGCTGCTGCTGCAAACCGGCAACACCGACAAATGGTCGGATCCCTACGGCGAGTTTCTGGCGGCGGTCGCCGCCGGACCGGTCTACGAGTTGCTCGGCAAGCAGGGACTGGACACGGGAACCGCCTGCGGCGGACCCGCCGCCGGAGAGCCCATTCTGCACGCGATCGGCTATCTCATGCACGATGGTGGCCACGGCCCTGCTCCCGCAGATTTCCCCGTGTTCCTGGAGTTCATGCGGATGCACCTCCAGCCGTGAACCTCGCGCTCGCCGCTGCTCCGGCAAGCGGCATGGAATGGAGGCGGGGGGATTCGAAACCCATCGGGTCCAGAATCGGACCCCGCACACAATCAACACACAATCACTCCAAAACCACCACAGAACGCATCAGAAGGCACTTTTGCCGACAATGCGATTATACGGGAATGCGACACTTCTGAACAGTCTTCCGATAGTGTTTTGCGCTCAAAGTGTGCCACATGCGTGCCACACCTCCAGAGCGACCCCGACTTGGCTAAGATCGTGGCGGCCTGGCCGGACCTGCCGGACGATGTGAAGCGGAACATCCTGCACCTGGTCAAGAACTACAGAACGTAACCCTGTGCCATCCGGGCGTCCTGCGTAGGACGGGCCGGCGGCACAGACTCCTTTGGATGGAGGCTGAACGATGGAAAGCGAACGAGACACGATGACCCCGCAGAGGCAGCCGAAAGACCTGGTGGCGACGTGGCTGGAACAGCGGCCACTGGACACGATGCTGGCCGTGAGCCTGTCCTGGGCCCTGTCGGACGGCGATCGCGGTGACCCCGATCTGCTCAACGCCGTGCTCGACAAGTACCACGATGCCCTGATGGACGCGGCCAAGCAGGGCGCTGCGGAGCTGGACGAGGAAGGCAGGATGATGCTCGGGGCATGGATGGCGGCCGAGACGCTGACCGGCGAGTGAGAACGCGATGGGGGCCGGCTGGCAGGATGAGTCGG
>JAAYBA010000045.1 GCA_012719085.1 Planctomycetota bacterium | reverse complement strand
TCGTGGAATTGAATCTGCGCCACAAGCACGACGACGGCTCCACGCTCTACGACGCCTGCGAGGTCGACCGGCGGCTTGCGGCGCGGGATGATCGACTTATGCGGGCGGCGGCCGAGCTGCTCGATTACGTCCCGGACGTTGGCATGGCGGTGGAGATCCTGCACCGCGCGTTTTTCGAAATGCGGCTCGCTTGGTTGCAGAATCGCTTCAACGGGAATGTCGTCGATGTCTTGCATGAGGCGATCGCTCGGCGCCTCCAGCAGTTGGTCAGCCTCCAGCGCGCTCGCGGCGGGGCCGACGGCCCGGACGAGCTGACCGTCCTGGCGCGCTTCGAGCAAACCCTCGTCGCCGCCCTGGCCGAACGCCGTGAGCAGCGGCGCCCCAAGGAAGCTGACGCTGTCGTGCCCGAGCCGATCCGGGACGCGGCCGCAACGCCGAGCGAACCGGTTGCCGAGGCGCCGGCGCGAAAGGAAAAACAAAACCGGTGGGTGAAGTCGCCGAAACAAGGGGACAGCCATGTTTGAGTTTGACACCGCAACGCAGGACACGCCGCGCCTGCTGCTGTCCCCCCGGGAAACCGCCCGGGCGCTGGGCATCAGCGAAAGGACACTCGCCCAGCGCACGGCGGAAGGAGTGTTTCCCATCGTGAAGATCGGCCGGCTGACTCGCTACGACGTGGAGGTCCTGCGCCAATGGATTCGGGACCACGCCGAAAAGAAATCGGCGAATCCCCAAATTAGCAATTGACGAATCGAAAATAGGGCGGTACAATGGCAACCATGATCGTCGAGACCATCAAGCAAGCCATCGAACACAGCGGCAAGACGCGAGCGGAGATCGGCCGGGAAACCGGCGTCGATGTGGCCGTCTTGTGGAAGCTCGTTCACGGCGGTACCGCCAGCGTACAAACGCTCGATACACTGTGCGGGTACTTCGGCCTGGAACTGCGGCCGAAACGGAGAAAGGGCAAGTCTCGTGGCAACGATCGGTAAAGAACCCCGGGGGCGCAAGCGAATTCTGTTCGTGGCACGCGACGGCAAGCGCCGAACGATTCGGCTGGGCAAGGCCAGCATGGGCCAAGCCGAGACGATCAAGCTCAAAATCCAGTCCCTCGTGACGAGCCAGTTCAGCGGCCGGATCGAGGACGAAACCGCCCGCTGGCTCACCAGCCTGGGAGACACGGCTTATGCGAAGCTGGTGCGCGTCGGCCTTGTCCCGCCACGGGCGACCGTGTCGCCGGCGCCGAAGTCCCCTGCGGCCGTGAACCGCCTGGGCCCGTTCCTGGACCACTACATCGAATCGCGCTGCGACGTGAAGCCCAGTACGCGAACGGTCTTCGCCCGGACGCGCAACCATCTGGTCGCTTTCTTCGGGGCGCACAAGCGACTGGACGATGTCACAGAGGGCGACGCCGATGCGTGGCGGTTGTATCTCGTGAGCCAGGGGCTCGCCCCGAACACGGTCAATCGCACGTGTGGGATCGCGCGGCAGTTCTTCCGGGCAGCGGTTCGACGCCGGCTGATCCCCGGCAACCCGTTCTCCGAGCTGAAGGTCAGCGTCAAGGGCAACAAGGCGCGCGAGCACTTCGTCAGTCGTCACGATGCAGAGAAGATCCTCGACGCCTGCCCGAATATCGAGTGGAAGCTGATCTTCGCCTTGGCGCGTTTTGCCGGCCTTCGCACGCCCAGCGAGACGCTCTGTCTCCGCTGGCAGGACGTTGACTTTGGGCAAAACCGGATGCTCGTACGTTCCCCCAAGACCGAGCACCATCCCGGGGGCGAATCTCGGCTTGTTCCAATCTTCCCGGAACTGGCCCCTTTGCTGACGCTGGCGCTCGCTGAGGCCGAGCCCGGCCCCGGATACGTCATTGCCAAGCACCGCAACACCGGGGCGAACCTGCGAACCCACATGCTGCGGATTCTCGCCAAGGCCGGCGTCAAACCGTGGCCCAAATTGTTTCAGAATCTGCGGTCCACCCGACAGACCGAGCTTTGCCAGGACTGGCCGGAACACGTCGTCTGCGCGTGGCTCGGCAACTCCAAGGCCATCGCCCGGGAGCATTACCTCCAAGTCACTAACGAGCACTTCCGAAAAGCGGCACAGAATCCGGCACAGCGACCCTGTGCGGCGGCCTGCGACGAAGTGCAGGCATCGAACAAAAGCCGCGATATTGAGGCAAATTCGCAGGTTCTCGCAGTCGCCGGAGCATCCTCGCAGGGTGATCGATTGGGCGATACAGGACTCGAACCTGTGACCCGCTGATTAAGAGTCAGCTGCTCTACCAACTGAGCTAATCGCCCGAGGGTTCGTTTCGGCGTCGGCCGGAAACCAACGCAGCCGACACGTGCGTGTCAGCCGCGGCAAAACATGTAATTTACCGGCCGGGTCGGGCGGCTGCAAGAAAATTGTCGGCGGACCAGAAAACTTTCTTCACCATCGATTCTGCCCGGCCGGCATCGGCGCGACCCTTAGCGGGCCGGGAGTGTGTATTCGCGGGCCTTGCTGATGGATTGCCGGCCCTTGGCAACGGAGGTTTCGATCCGGCAATCCGTTCCGTCGCCGGCGCGTTTGGTGATTTCAACCGCCATGCTCACTCGGCCATCGCCTGGCAGTTTCGTATCGAGGGAGACCGGCCCGTCTGTCGCCATCGGCTCGCCCTTGGCGGCCTGATGGCGCGCCCAGGCCAGGCCGCTGGCCGCTAGATTGCGGTCCAGCGCCTGCAGGTAGGCGGCATCCGCCTGAAAGAGCATCGTGTTGGCCCCTTGGGTCAGCACCTGCATCACAACGGCGGTGATAGCAAGCAGCATGATGACGTATACCAGGATAAAGCCAGATCGTCTTGCCTCGCTCATGGGGTCACCTCCGCGTTGGCCAGGCCGCCGATGAAGTGGACATAGGAATTGGCCAACTTCTCTCTGGTCTTTCCGGCAATGCGTTCCTGCAGGAAGGTACGCACCTCGACAGCACGTGCCTCTTCGCCCTGCTGCCAGCGCCGCCAGGCGATCACCGCATCGCGAAATCGCCACACCCCCTCGGTTTGCGGCTCAGCTTGGTCGAGCCGCGTCCGAGTCACGCCGGCTTCGTCGATTCGATAGCAGATCACGCTCTCGGGCAAGGCGATCAGAAGTGTGCGGTCGTCGCTTCGGACCTCGCCAGACGCGTCGGGCAGACCGACGGCCGCATCGATGTCGTCGCGAATGTGTCGGACCAGGTCCAGAACGCTGGTGTTCTCCTGTACGATGCGCGTCATGCGAGGGACATCACGGATGGACGTGGCAAACAGACCGCTGAAGGCAATGGCCGCAAATGGCAGGACGGTGATCACTACGAGCATCTCGACCAGTGTGAAGGCCCTTGTTCTCATAACGAGCCCTCCTCTTCGGCCGGTTGCACCGCCGGCGTGATATACCGCGACAATTCAACGACCACGTGTCTGGGGCTGGCCTGGGCGCTGGCCTTGACGTCGATTCGTTCGAGTCCGGCCCATTGCCCTTCTCCCGGCGTTCTCTCCAGCGAGACGGTCACTCGCGGCCAGAGCCGCTTGCACTCGTCGGCGTCGATCGTGGCGCCGGTGGCGGCCACGCTGTCGAGATGGGCCATGGCCGCCGCGATACACTGCTGACGGGCCCACTGATGGCGGTTGAAGGCGCTGAAGCCGCCTACCGATACCGTCAGCCCGGCCAGCAGCAGAGCGAACAGCGACATCGCCACGATCAGCTCGGCCAGCATGAAACCGTTTGTTTGTCTGATCCTCTTCGACACGATAAGACTCCAAGTTGCGCGTCACGGATAGATATTGCCGGTCATGAAAGTGAGAACGGCCACTGTCGGAGAGAAGACGGCGTAGACGACGAACCCGACCGTCGCTCCGAGCAGGATGATGCCGAAGGGCCACAGGATGAATCGCGTCAGGTTCACCCGGTAGCTGTAATTCGAGCGATAGAATGATTCGAGCGTCTCCAATACCGCCGGGGTGTGATTCGCCCCTGCATTGCGGTCGAAGGCCCAGGCCAGGGCGGAGGCCAAGCCGCAACCGCGCGCCGCAGCGGCCACGTCGTCGCCCTGCTCGACGCGTCGAAGCCAGCAGGCCAAACGACGCCGGAAGGCCTGGTTGACATCCAGTCCGAGCGTGCTGCGAATCGCCTCGTTGATCGGGCAATCCGTCCGCATCGCCACGCGCAGCAGTTCGACTGTCTGCAACGTGGCGTTGTTGTTCTCAAACCAGTGCAGCACAGGCAGGTGCCACTTGATCCAGTCGCCGATTCGCGAGAGCCGGTGCGGCTTGTCCGGGCGGCGCGGACGCGTCCGGGCCCAGATCCAGATCGGCGGGATCACGAAGAAAATCAGAAGGAACAGGCCCCAGGCGATCAGCCCGTCATGCTTGTAGACCAGTTCCCGCATAATCGCGATCAGCACGCGCGTCGAGGCGGGCAAACGCCCCTCTGCCACCTCCTCCAACACCGATGTGAGCTGTGGAATGACAAAGGTCATCAGACCCAGCGTCATGATGAACGTGATGGACAGGATCACCACAGGATAGGCGGCGTGGACGGGTTGCAGCCGCATCCGTTTGGTGGCCTGCAAGCGCAGATCGTTTTCGACGGCCTCGATCGCAGCCGGAAGCTGGCCTTTGGGCTCGGCCGCCGAGAGGATCGCCAGCGCCCGGCTGGGACAGCGAGGGTAGCCTCGGCGAATGGACTCAACCAGTGAGTGGCCCTGGACGAGCCACTTCTTGATCTGCTTGAGCACATAGGCGCTGCCATCAGTTCGGCCGCTGGCGGCGCAGTCCAGCGCCATCGGCAGCGGCAGGTTCTGCCGCATGCTGCTGCCAAGGGTCGAGAAGATGTACGCGGCCGTGGCTTTGCGACTGCCAGCGCTGTAGCCGATCAGACAAGCCACAACCGCCATGATCCCCAGCAACACGAACAGAGGGAGCACGAAACCGGCTCCGAAAGCCGCAAACGCCCCAAACAATCCGATCACGAACAGCGTGCCCCCGATCGCCGCAAGGATCAGGAAGGCGAATCGGTGGACCCATCGCTGTGGGTCGGCGTGCCGACCCCCGAGCGCAACCGCCACCAGCGTCACGAGGACAAGCACGGCGGCGCAGAGAGCAACCCACGCCTCATTGGTCTCGACGGCGAAGAAGACCATTCCCAGAACACCCAGAGGCACGGTCGTCAAGGCGAGAACCGGCCGTTTGTATCCCAGGATGGCGTACACAACCAAGAGAACGGCGATGATGGCAGGAAGTTCGAGCATTTTCGTTTCCTCAACCGACCGCTGACAGACTGGTAACGACCTGGATCATGGGCAGGAACATGGCGAGAATGGTGACACCGAGAAAACCACCCACCACGACGAGCATCATCGGCAGCAGGACGACTTGCAGCCGCGATTGGCCGGCGCGGGCCTGGTCGGCGTACATATCGGCCAGGCTGTGCAGATTGTCGGGCAGTTCGTTGCGCTGGGCGCCGAGCTGGACGGAGTAGAGAAACAGCCGGGGCAGCATTCCGGCGTCATGGCCGGCCTCCATGAAGTTGACGCCTTTCTCGATCTGCGCGGCCAGCCGCTCGCTGTCGAGCAGGAGCCGCTCGCTTCCGGCCGCGACGGCGCCCAGACGCAGGCACTCGGGCATGTCGCAGCCGGCCCCGACCAGAAGCGCCATCGCTTCGGCCATGCGGCTGAGCACACTGTTGTGCCAGAGCCGGCCGATCACCGGCACGTGCAGCAAGAATCCCTCCTTGATTCGTCTGCCCGCGGGAGAGGCAGACAACGCAATGAAAAGGCCGACGATGGCGGCGACGAACACAGCGACACCGGTCCAGAACGGCACGACGTTTCTGGCCAGATCCAGAACGCCCGTGGTTACCGGGTTGAGCTTGCCTCCGATCATCTCCTCGAGAACGCCTTGGAACTGCGGCACGACGTACGTGAACACCAGTGTGATGATGATCGCCGCGAGAACGAAGACCACGGCCGGATAGCTGACGGCCTCGAAGATGATTCGGCGGGTATGCGAGGCCAGTTCGAGGTGCCGATTCAGGCTGGTGAGCATCTCGGTCAATCGGCCCGTCTCGACGCCGGCCTTCAGGATACGGCCATAGAGCGGGGGAAAGGCCCCCTGCCGCTTCTGAAACGCTTCCTCGATGCCCATTCCCGCTTCCAGGTCGGCGGCGATCTCCTCGACGAGCTTGCGCATCGACTTGGAGGTGATGTCCTGGGCCAGCTCGCGCAGCCCTCTCTCCAGCGGGATGCCCGCCTTGGTGATCGAGGCCAACTGCTGGTTGAACAGCAGAAACTCATTGCGGCCAACGGCCGTCTTGGGCGGCTCGGTTCGGCCCTTCTCGACCGAGTTGACGGTCAGGCCCATCTCCCGAAGGGCGGCGTCGGCCTCCTGCGAAGAGGGCGCCTCAATCGTTCCGGTCATCAGCCTGCCGCCGGCAGTCAATGCATTGTATTTGAACGTCGCCATGCTGTGGTTCCCAATTGTCCTGTCTGAAGACTCGAAATCCCCTGTTCCCATCCGAATGCTACGGAGCCGCCCCATCGCTGAGGCCGCATGCCCGGTTCAGTTCCGCCTGTGTCGTGATGCCGGCTTCGACCAATCGCCGACCATCGTCCAGGATCGTCGCATGGCCCTTGGTTTGCAGCAGGGTGTCCAACTCCTCGAGGTCGGCCTTAGCCAGAATGGCCTTGCGCAGGTCGCTGTCCAGTTGGACCATCTCGGCAATCAGGACACGGCCTTTGAAGCCCGTCCCGAGACACGCGCCGCAGCCGACGGACTCGTACCCGCCCGCCGCCTGCCTCTTGCACTGCTCGCAGAGCCTACGGACCAATCTCTGGTTGACGACCGCTGCGATGCTCGACGTGACCTGGTATGGCTCGATGCCCATCTCCAGGAGCCTCAGCAGCGCCCCGGCGGGCGTGCCGCTGTGCATCGTGCTCATCAGCATGTGCCCGGTCAGGCCGGCCTCGATGGCGATTCGGGCGGTCTCGGCGTCGCGAATCTCGCCGATCATGAGCACCTGCGGGTCCTGGCGGAGCAACGACCGCAGCGCCGTGGGAAACGTCATCTGCCCGTGTGGCGTGATCGGCACCTGCGTGACCCCGTCAATGCGAATCTCGACCGGGTCTTCCAGGGAAACAATGCTCTTGCCCGGCAGGGTATGAATGATATGGCGGAGAATCGCAGCGAGAGTCGTGCTCTTTCCGCTTCCGGCCGGGCCGGTCAGCAGCAGGACGCCCTGGTTCTGCACCGCGACGGCCTTCAGGGCCCCTTCGGTCTGCGGCGCAAAGCCAAGCTGCTCCAGCGTCAGAAGGTCCTTCCGCCGGTAGAACAGGCGAACGACCGCCCGCTGACCGTGGATCGTCGGGAAGATCGCCAGACGTACGTCCGAGACCTTCTCAGCGGGGGCACCTGAGATCTCCAGACGCCCTTCCTGGGGGATGTCGTTGCGGTAGGTCAGCAGTCCTCCGAGCACCTTGAGCCGGGCGACCACATTGTCGGTCAGCGTCGCCGGGAGGCCTTCGAC
>JAAYBA010000319.1 GCA_012719085.1 Planctomycetota bacterium | reverse complement strand
TGCATTTGGCCCGAACCAAACGATTTCGTATGGTTTGACTGGAGGTGGTTATGAAGATATTCTGGCTGCACCGCAACGGCACTCTGTATGCGCTGAAGCACGACACGTTCGGTCGCATCGTCGGCGTCGCCGGTCCGCTGGACTGGGACGACCTGCGCGACAGCGAAGACCAGGAGTACCACAGCGAGCTGGCTCTCTGGGCCGAGGGCGAAATCGAGCGGCACGCCATGCAGCGTATGCGTGCGACCTACACGTGTTGACCCCATCGAGCTTGCCGTCCTCTTTCGATCCCGATGCCGTCCGGCCGGGCGCATCGGCCCATCCCATTAGACACGCGGCCGTCCGTACGCACCCCTTGCCTGGACTGCGTTCGTATTCTATGGTTTATTGGGGTGTCCTATGAAAGACTTCTGGCAACACGACAATGGCAAGGTCTACGCGTTGCGAAGTGACAGCTTCGGCAGGATTACAGGCGCGGCCGGGCCGTTCGACCCCGACGATCTGGGCAATCCGGAAGACATCCACTACGGGCCTGCAATCGTCGACTGGGTCAAGAAGGCTATCGCCGAACGCAAGTGCCACCGGATCAGCGCCGCGCCGATCAAACGCGCCATATCGCAACTCTGATCCGAAGACACAACCTGCCGATGAACCTGGCAGCAGACAGATCCTGCCGATCGCGACCGCCCGGCCGGCTTTTCGCCCGTGCGCCCATGTGCCGAGATTCAAACGAGTGGCAGCCTCACACCCGTCGCAACCTCGATTGCGATGGACGCCGGGACGGCGGGCCCTGCGCCGCCGGGAGCCCCGATGAGTAGGCCGTGACCCAACTGTCTCGGTCCCGGTCCCGACGCCGTTGGAACCGGGATGAGGCTGCCGCCCGTCGCCCATCCTTCCTGTCATAGCCCCCTGCACCCCGCCGAGGTGAGGGCATGGCAAGACGGGCCCCTGGGCGGCTTGCCGGCCAATCCTGGCGTGCATCCGACCAATTGACCGCGTTTTCCCTTCCCTCTCCGCTGCCGGCGCACTACAATGACTCTTTAGATGTCGACTCTACGGGCGTTTTTGATTGGGCGGACTGCCGCTCGGCCGAGTCGGGCGGCCCGAGGCGTGCCGCCGGCAACGAGGTTTTGCGGGGAAAGATGACAGGGGCCGGCGTCGATATCCCGGCCGCGGAGAAGAAGACGATGCACAAGCGGCAGAATGTGCGGCTGTCCCCGTCGTCCAGACGATTCCAAGCAGCGACGGGTTGTCCTTATGGTTCAGCAGAGAAAAGGAGAACGGTATGAAAAGGCTCATGTTGTTGTTGCTGGCAGTGGCCCTGACGACGCCGGTGCAGGCGGCGGTCCCCGAACCGCAGGGCGCGTGGGAATTCAATCCGTCGGACCCCGGTCGCGCGACCATCGGCCAACCGTTGGAACTGGTCGGCACTGTCGAGAAGATCCCGGGCGTCCATGCCGCCGACAGCGCGGTGCAGATCGGTGAGGGCAGCTACTACATCTGCACGCATGGAATCGCCCCCAACGGCGGCGGCACCAAGGTCAACCAATGGACCCTGCTGATCGACTTCAGCTACCCGCCCAGCAGTCTGTCCGATCTGCCCAACGGGTACAACGATCTGTTCCAACTCGATCCGACCAACGCGGATGACTCCGACTGGACCATCAACTCCTCCGGCGCGATCGGAATCGGCGCGGTGGGCTACTCGAACGCACACGGCTACACCACACAGGGCGACACGTGGTACCGGATGGTCCTCGTGGTCGAGAACGGCGTTCGACAGGATCTCTACGTCGACGGCGTGGAGATCTTCAAGGGCAACCAGCAGGGCGTCGACGGTCGGTTCAGCCTCACCGACGTCATCCTGTTGTTCTGCGCCGGCAACAATCAGGACCGCGACGATGCCCCGATCAACGTCTCGTCCGTCGGCATCTGGGACCGACCGCTCAGCGCCGCAGAAATCGCCAGCCTGGGCCGGGCCGGCGACAGCTTCTTCCGCCGCAAACGCGCCTCCGATCCGATCCCAGCCGACGGCGCCGGCGACGTGCCCATCACCACTGATCTGACCTGGACGGCCGGCGAATACGCCGGCACACACAACGTTTACTTCGGTTCGTCCTGGGACCAGGTCGATGCGGCAGACCCCGCAACACGGGTCGCCGAAGGCCTGGCCCTGGACGTCACGCGTGTGGACATCGAGCAACTGGACTACGGCCAAACCTATTACTGGCGTGTCGATGAGGTCAACGCCACCCCGGACCGCACGGTCTTCGAGGGCGACGTCTGGAGCTTTACCACAGAGCCGTTTGCTTATCCGGTCGCAAACATCGTCGCCACGACCAATGGGATCTCCGATCCAACCGCCGGGCCGGAGAAGACAATCGACGGCTCGGGCATGAACGCCGACGATCAACATTCCACCGACAGCACGGCTATGTGGCTGGCAAGGGCTCCCGAGGGTGAAGCCCTGTACATCCAGTACGAGTTCGACCGCCTCTACAAACTCCACGAAATGCTCGTCTGGAACTACAACGTGCAGTTCGAGATGCTGCTGGGCTTCGGGCTCCGGGATGTCACCGTCGCCTACTCGGAAGACGGCGAAAACTGGACCACACTGGGTGACGTCGAATTGGCCCAGGCTACGGCAACAGGCACGTACACAGCCAATACGGCCATCGCCTTTGGCGGTATCGCGGCCCGATACGTCCGCATGACTGTCAACAGCGGCTTCGGGACAAGCGGCCAGTGTGGTCTCAGCGAGGTCCGTTTCCTGTTCATTCCCGCCCATGCCCGTGAGCCGCAGCCGGCCGACGGGGCTGTGAGCGTAGACGTTAAATCCAGCCTGAGCTGGCGCAGCGGTCGAGATGCCGCATCGCATGAGGTGTACCTGGGAACCGCTCTGGATTCACTTGTTCTGTTCGACACGGTGGATGGTGCGATCGTGCCCTCGGCCGATCTCGTCTTCGGAACCACCTACTACTGGCAGGTCGTCGCGGTCAATGAGACTGATGCTGTCGGGACGTGGGCCGGCGATCTCTGGAGCTTTGCGACGCAGGAATTCGCCTCGATCGACGGCTTCGAGAGCTACACCGACGACATCGATGCCGGCGAGGCGATCTTCGATACCTGGCTGGACGGCTGGGCCAACAACACCGGTTCGACCGTCGGCTACCTCGAGACCCCATTTGCCGAGAAGACGATTGTCCACAGTGGCGGCCAGTCGATGCCGCTGCAGTACGATAACACAGAATCGCCGTTCTATTCTGAGGCGGAGCGCCGCTTCGAGACGGCTCAGGACTGGACCGGCAACGGAGCCGACGCGCTGCGTCTGTTTGTTGCCGGCCAGGCGCCGGCGTTCGTTGAGACGGCTGACGGTACGATCGTGATGAATGGCATCGGCACCGATGTGTGGAACGAGGCGGACCAGTTCCGCTTCGTTCACAAGAGCCTCAGCGGCAACGGCTCGATGGCGGTCCGCGTCGATTATGTGGACGGCAGCCCCAACGCCTGGGCGAAGGCCGGCATCATGGTCCGCCAGGATGCGGAGGCCGGCGCGGTCAATGCGTTTGTCGCCATGACCGGCGGCGACGGCGGCGGCGCGACGTTCCAGCAGCG
>JAAYBA010000044.1 GCA_012719085.1 Planctomycetota bacterium | reverse complement strand
GATCTGCATCGGCTTGGGGAAGTACGACGAAGGCGTCATGAAGCGGTAAACCAGATGGGAGTCGATCGGATCTTCCGCAATCGCATTCGCGATGGTCTCGTACCGGTTCCATTGGCCGTCCTCGGTCTTCACATAAACGTCGACCGAAAGCTCCCCGCCGGCATTCGCGGTCAGCAGATCCTTCCATCTCTTCTCAGGGATGACGATTTGCCCCGTCCTGGTGGCGACTTCGATCGGCTTGCCGGAGGCCGAGTAGACTTTCACCACATATCTTTCGCCGGGCTCGTCGATTGTGAAATTCAACGGGGCCACATTCGGCGGGACGATGATGCCCGCATAGTCCGGCGTGATCCGTGGCCATCGCGCCACCGCCACGGGCGACTCGGGGCCCTCGTCTGCACACGAGCCCAGGGCCAACGCCGCACATGTGACGAAGAGCATTGTCCATGACCTGCATGATCTCATCGGAGCGTTCTCGGATCTGCCCCATCGCAGGACCTCTCGATCCTGTTGTATTCTCTCGGCACGGCGTGACTCCTGGCAGAGCGACACGGCGTGGAGACACTCAGACCCCATCTTACCGCCGTCTCGGCGAGAACCAACGTTTTTCCTGTTGGCTTCGGCGTCCATGCACTATATTCAGCCTTGGTGTGCCAGCCGGCATGACATCGAAGAACCAACAGGCTCCAAGAGGAAGGCTGGGATTTGGGAACCGACGACCACAGGACAAGGACCGGTGCGGATCGGAGAGGCCGCCGATGGTTGGAGCTGTGGCTGTGGGCAGGCCTCTTCGCGGGATCGTTCGTCTATGTCTGGAAGGGGGTCCGGCCCCAGTGGCTGCACTCTGGCTTCGGCGTATTCGCGGCGTATCCGGTCTTCGCCTGGGAAGGCTCGTTTCTGCGATCCGCGTTCGGCACTCCCGGCGGAGCGCTCGACGCGCTGGCCGCTTTGCTGGCGCAGACCTATCGCACCGGATCGCTGGGAGCCTTAGTGATTGTCACGATATCGGTCACACTCTTCACAGGAGTTCTGCGTCTGCTGCACTCGATGCGGGCCGGCAGGCTCAGAGACCTGGCCTGGGCGCCTGTCATCGGCGCCCTGATGATCCTCACCCGCTACGATGATCCGCTGCCGGTACTGCTGGCCCTGGCCCTGTCGATCTGGATGGCGGCGCTGTACCAGGCGGTCCCAACAAAGGGCCTGGCGGCGCGAGCAGGTGCGTTCGGAATCTTGTTTGCGCTGGCGTATTGGCTGGGCGGCGCAACGGCGTTCGTCTTCGCTGGCATCGTCTGCTTGTCCGAGGCCTCGTGGCATCGAAGGCCAACCGTCGCGATCGTCGAGGCCCTGCTCGCCGGGGGCGGAGTGTTCGTTCTGGGGTGGGTCGTCTTTGGCCTCGCACCTCGGACGATCTACCTGGCCGCGACACCCTGGGATTCGCGCGGTGCTGGCGGGCTCGCGGCCTTCTCTCATTCGCTGGTCGTCGTTCTCTATGCCTTTGTCCCGGCCCTGATCGTCGCAGTGTTTCTGGGTCGCGTTCTCCTGCGCATGCGCAAGGGCTCTCGATCCATCAAGTGCAGCCAGCGGGCCGATAGGCTGTGGATCGTTGCGCGCATGCTCGCAGTGGTTGCGGCGGCAGCCGTGTGCTTGACGTTGTCGCGCAATCATCTACGCGACGAACGCGCGTTGCACCACTACGCTTGGCAAAGGGACTGGGACGAGGTCGTCGCGCTGGCGCATCGGATGAAGGGGCGACGGCCCTTCACTCGCTCCGGCGTCGTCGATGTCAACCGCGCCCTGGCGCATCTCGGTCGCCTGGGCGAGGAGTTGTGTGCCTATCCTCAGGACGAAACCCGGACGCTCTTCCTGGGCGCGGAGGGGATGTTCGGGCGCTTTCAACACGCCAAGCTGTTGGAGCTGTACCTCGATCTGGGCTGCCCGAACGCCGCCGAGAAGAACGCCTATGAACTGCTCGACAACGAGGGCGCCTCGCCGTACGTGCTCGACGCGATGCTTCGAATCCATCTGGCCAAAGGCCAGCACGAGTCGGCCCGGATCGCCTTCGAAACCGTGAGGAAGTACGCCGGCAGCGGGCCGTATGTCCGCCGGTGGCACGAGGTCATCACCGATCCTGCCAAAGCCGAAAGCCATCCGCTCGTGCGCGGTTGGCGCCGCGTGCGGGGGACCACAGACTACGCCGTCGGCGGGATCGCCTTCGAGCCGCTGCTCCGACGGCTGTTGCACGACACGCCCGATCATCGACTGGCATTCGAGTACCTCATGGCACACTACCTGCTCAAGCATCAGCGGGCCGAAGTCGTCAAGGGCCTGCCCCTGCTTGCGTCGTTGGGCTACACGCGGCTTCCGCGTCACTACGCCGAGGCCGTGCTGGTCCAGTCGCTCGAAACGCGAACCACCCCGGACGCGCGAGGATGGACCATCGACGCGAACGTGTACAGTCAGTTCCAGAAGATCCGGGCCGCCGTGCAGAACGCACGCGGGGACAACCAGGCCCTCTTCGATGTGCTGGCCGCCGAGTACGGCGGTACGTACACCTTCTACAGCCTTTTCAACACCTGTGGCGTCCAATAAACCCGTCGTACGGCTTTCACCACGATTGCCTTGCGCCATTCTCTGAGGCCGCCGTTGGCACGATGCCGGAAAAAAATCCGCCTCTTCGGTCCTCAAGTTCCCGTAATACTCCTGCCTGCGACGTCCGACGGGGCACGAGGAAGAAAACCTCGCCGCCGGGGCATGCTGTGCTTGCTTGACCCTGTGCCGTTTTGATACAATACGATCCTTGGAGATCGGCATCTGCTCTTGGGGGGCAGAATCATCCACAGGGAAGCATCCGTCTGAGTTTGTGCGACACCGTCGGCATGTTCCGTCGAATGATCGCTGTGGGCCAACAAGTCCGTTTGTGATGAGAAATCATGGGGGTGGAGAAATGAAGAAGTTGATCCTTGTTGCCATCGTATGTGCATGCATCAGTTCATCGGCTCTGGCAGACATTACCGGCCTGTACAACACGGGCAGCGCCGGAGTCGGCAACGCAGACCCGTATTACACGCTGACGTCGGTGCCGGGCGGCACTTCGACCGCGATCGGCATTGCAGCGCATTCCGCCTGGGTCGCCGCTCCGACCGATTCGCTCTGGATCGGACCGACCGCGTCCAGCGTGACCGATCCGGTGGGCTGGTATCATTATGAGCTGGACTTCAACATCGAGGACGTCATTCTGTCCAGTGTGGTCCTGACGGGCAAGTGGAGCGTCGACAACTCCGGCGAGATCTGGCTCAACGGCGCCTACACGGGCTTCGCCAAGGGCAACACGATCGCCGACACGCAGGAGTACAAGACTCTGGACGACTTCACGATCACGTCCGGCTTCCAGGACGGGTGGAATACCCTGGAATTCCGCGTGTACAACATCGCCGGCTCCGGCGGCAATCCCACGGCGCTGCTGGTCAGCGACCTGGCCGCCGAGGCGACCGTGGTTCCTGCCCCCGGCGCGATCCTGCTCGGCTCGCTCGGAATCAGCCTGGCCGGCTGGATGAAACGACGCCG
>JAAYBA010000318.1 GCA_012719085.1 Planctomycetota bacterium | reverse complement strand
ATACGCCTGGGCGACCGGGTCCCACGCCCAGTTGGAGCTCTCGAAGTCGGTGAAAATGATCCGAGCGTCCTTGTATTTCTCGCTTGTGTCGCTCCAGACGTAGAAGTCGCGCCAGGGCGAGCCCGGCCTGGCCCGACGGGACCGCTGGAACCACTTGTGCTGGTCGGAGGTATGGTTGATGACCAACTCGGTGATGATGCGGAGGTCTCGCTTGTGGGCCTCGCGCAGGAGTCGCTTGAAATCGCTCAGCGTGCCGTAGTCGGGATTGATGTCGAAGTAATCGGCGATGTCGTAACCGTCGTCGAGCAGGGGGGATGGATAGAACGGCAGCAGCCACAGGGCGGTGACGCCCAGGTCCTGGAGGTAGTCGAGCTTCTCGATCACGCCCTGGATGTCTCCGATGCCGTCGTTGTTGCTGTCGTGAAACGACTTGATGTGCAGCTCGTAGATGACGGCGTCTTTGTACCAGAGCGAATCGGGTGTTTTGTCACGTGGCTCGCGCAAGGGCGGTGGCTCCTGTCAGATAAAGTAGTCGAAGTCTGTTTCCCGCCGCAGCGTCCGCCGAAGCCGCAGAATGTGGGCGGGCATGACGTGGGGGTCCAGTTCGATGTAGTTGCTCTCGCCCTGCCAGACGTACTTGTCTCCCGTCAGCGCATCGTCCATCAGGTAGGGCTGGTGCGGATCGATCCCCAAGGCATCCAGCGGCAACTGGACCCAGCCCGATTGTCTGTGGTGCGGGTCGAGGCTCACGACGATCAGGGTGACGTCGGTGGGGTCGTTGCCGGTCTTGCCGTAGCACAGCAGGTTCTCATTCTGAACCTCATACAGGCAGATGTTGCGGAACGTCTGGAGGCAAGGGTTCTCGCTGCGGATGCGGTTGACGCGCTCGATCACCGGCCGGATGTTCCCTTTGCGTTTCCAATCCCATTTCTTGATCTCGTACTTCTCTGAGTCGAGATATTCTTCTTTGCCCTCGATGGCCTCGCTGACGCACAGCTCGAAGGCCGGGCCGTAGATGCCGTAGCTGGACGACAGCGTCGCCGCCAGGACCAGGCGAATGATGAAGGCGGCCCGGCCGCCGTATTGGAGGTACTGCGGCAGGATGTCGGGCGTATTGGGCCAGAAGTTCGGCCGCATGGTCTCGGCCGCATCCGTCTGCGTCAGCTCGCGGATGTACTGCTCTAACTCCCATTTCGTGTTGCGCCAGGTGAAATAGGTGTAGGACTGGTTGAAGCCGATCTTTGCCAGACGCTGCATGACCTTCGGTCGCGTGAACGCCTCGGCCAGAAACAGCACGTCGGGGTGGCGGCGGCGCACCTCGGCGATCAGCCACTCCCAGAAACCGAACGGCTTGGTGTGCGGGTTGTCCACGCGGAAGATCCGCACGCCTTGGTCGGTCCAGAACAGGACCACGTCGCGCAGCTCTTCCCAGAGCGCCTTCCATTGCGGCGTCTCGAAGTTCAGCGGCAGGATGTCTTCGTATTTCTTCGGCGGGTTCTCGGCGAACTGGACGGTCCCGTCCGGCCGCCAGCGAAACCACTCTGGATGCGATGTCACATAGGGGTGATCGGGCGAACACTGAAACGCCATGTCGAGGGCGATTTCCAGGTCGTGCTGGCGGGCCTTCTTCAGCAGCCGACGAAAATCGCTCAGCGTTCCCAGTTCTTTGGCGACGGCCTTGTGCCCGCCTTCGGCGCTGCCGATGGCCCAGGGGCTGCCTGGATCGGTTCGGGCGCAGACGGTGGCGTTGTTTCTGCCCTTGCGGTTGGTTTGTCCGATGGGGTGGATGGGCGGCAGATAGAGGACGTCGAATCCCATTCGCGCGATCTCCGGCAGCAGCCGCTCGCAGTCCTGAAACGTCCCGTGCTTTCCGCCCTTGCCGAGCGAGCGGGGGAACAGTTCGTACCAGGCGCTGAATACCGCTTCCGGTCGGTCCACGGTCACGGCCAGTTCGCGGTCGTACAGGGTGGCGAGCGAACGATCCGGGTATTGGGCCATTACCGCCGTCAGTTCTTCACTCAGCGCCGTCTCGATCGCGGTGCGGCCCCGTTTGGTCGAGCGCAGGTGTCTGGCCCATCCCTTGAGTCGTTCGGCGTCGGATTGGCCGACGCGTTTGGCTGCGACGGCGAGCATCTCGGCGCCGACCTTCAATTCAACGGTGACATCCTGATGCGCCTCGATTCTCTTGGCCAGATCCGCCTGCCACGTAGCAAAATGGTCCACCCAGGCGCGAACGGTGTAGCGATAGTCGCCCAGTTCGGTGACGGAGAACCGCGCAACCCATTCGTCGTTGATGCGGTGGACCATCGTCTCAACGGTCCACGAGTCCTGTCCCGGCCCGCGATACAACAACTCGACGCGGATGCGGTCATGCCCATCGGCAAAGACGTCGGCCTTCACGACCACCGTCTCGCCGAGCGATCGCTTGATCGGAAAGCGTCCTCCGTCAACCTGGGGACGCACGTTGTCGATTACCACACGTTGTCTGCCGTCGTTGTCCACAATCATGGTCTTGCCGCGTTCCTGACATCGGTCGTTCGCGTCGTGCGGATCGTGCCGCGGCCGAAGAAGAAGACAGCCTCCTCATCGCGCCGCAGAACACACATACCACGCACCATGAGGTGTCTGTGTTCGCGTGATCTTCGCTCACGCCGGATGTTCCCGGTTCGACCCCATCGGTTCTACGCCAGCATAGGAAATGGTCCCGCCGAATGCAAACCTTTTGCCGCCACGGGTACGTCGGAAGGGGCGCGAATGTCACCAATTGCCGGGCGCAACGACTGGAGATGGAGGGTAGGCGAAACGCTGTGGGAGAACGGGCAAGATGGGAGCTTTGTGGCTGTCTATTGCCTTGGGCGGCCCCGTAGGGTAAAAGGAAGGTGCCTGTCGGTCCTGTGAAGCGCCGACGACCACGGGGCGACGGCCGGCAGCGCGATTCTATGGCCGCATAACGCTGTGGTGCATCGTGACCCATACAGAGAAGAATGGAGCGGACAGATGCAAACGCAACGATCGAGCGATCGTACCGTCATGGGATGGATAGACGTTGTCCTGCTGCTGCTGCTGCTGGCGACGGCGGCCGCCGCAGCAGAGGAGATGCGTCTGGAGCCGCGTCGCAAGCCGCGTGTTGTTGTCCTTACGGACATCACTAATGAACCCGACGACGAGCAGTCGATGGTTCGGTTCCTTGTCTACTCGAACGAGTACGACGTTGAGGGCCTGATTGCGACGACGTCGGTCTGGTTGCGCGACAAGGTGCGCCCCGAGAAGATTCGCGAGCGCGTCGAGGCCTTCGGCCAGGTGCGGGAGAATCTGCTCCAACACGCGCCGGGCTATCCCACGGCCGAGCATCTCACGAGTGTCACCAAGGCGGGGCGTCCTGCCTTCGGCATGGCGGGCGTCGGCGCGGGGCGGGACTCCGAAGGTTCTCGTCACATCATCGAGGTCGTGGATCGGCCTGATCCGCGTCCGGTCTGGATCAGCGTCTGGGGCGGGGCCAATTGCCTGGCGCAGGCGCTGTGGGACGTGAGGAACACCCGCACGGAGGCGGAACTGGCCGCCTTTGTATCGAAGCTGCGCATCTATACGATTTCGGACCAGGACGACTCCGGCCCCTGGCTGCGCGCGACGTTCCCGACACTTTTCTACATTGTAACGCCCAGTACGGTGGACTACCGCGAGTACTATAAGGCGACGTGGACCGGCATCTCGGGCGACCGCCGTTACAAGAACGGACCGATGCATGCGTTCGACCTGGTGGACAATCCGTGGCTGGAGGCGAACATCATCCGGGACCACGGGCCTCTCGGCGCTCTGTATCCGAAACTGGCGTACATCATGGAAGGCGACACGCCCTCGTTTTTCCACCTGATCGCAAACGGGTTGGGCAGCGAAGTCAGTCCGGCGTACGGCGGATGGGCGGGGCGCTATGTGCTGTATGCCTGTTACGGCGAGACGCGCCCGATCTGGACGAATGCCGAAGGCTGCCAGGACACGGTTGTCGCCGACAATGGAATCGAGTATACGACGGCCCAGGCCACCATCTGGCGGTGGCGTCGCGCCTACCAGCACGATTTTGCGGCGCGGATGGACTGGTGCGTGGCCGAGAGCTTCGCGAAGGCCAACCACAATCCGGTGGTCGTCGTTGCCGGCGACGGGAGCAAGGCGGTGGTGCATATGACGGTCCGGCCGGGACAGAGCGTCGCGCTCGATGCCACTGGGACGCGCGACCCGGACGGCGACAATCTTGCCTATCGCTGGTTCGTGTATCCGGAGGCCGGCACGTATCGGGGGCATGTCGAAATCGAGAAATACGCGACGCCGCAGGCCGTCCTGATCGTTCCGCAGGGGGATGCCACCGGAACGATCCACCTGATTTTGGAGGTTGTGGACAACGGGCGGCCGAGTTTATACAGTTATCGGCGGCTGATTCTGGAAGTTCGGCCGTAGCGACGCCGGCGCGTCCGATAACCCGGCCGATCCGGTCAAGTCGCCTGACAGGAAAGCCGATACAGTTATGAAAGTCGGATTGTGGATGGGTAGCGTACGGGTTGGATTGCGGCGCAGGCAATGAGAAATGGACTATCCGTTGTCGAGTTGGTGATCGTGGGGTGCATCATCGGCATCCTGGCCGCCCTCGTTGTGCCGCACGTGCAGACCCAGGCGACCGATGCCAAGACGGTCGCTGCGAAGGACAATCTGCGGGTGTTGCGCAGCACGATCGAACTCTACGCCGCCAATCACCGAGGCGTTCCACCCGGATACGAGAACGACAATCGCAACGGTGCCCTGGATGAAACGTATTTTGACGACCAGACCGTCGTTCAGGAACGCTATATGCGACGCGTCCCGGAGAATCCATTCAACAATCTCCGCACGATTCGCATGATCGGGAACAACGAGCCATTTCCGACGGAGGCTACGGGCAAGCACGGATGGATCTACCAACCCGCCACGCAGACCATTCGCCTGGATTGGCCCGGCGTCGACGACGGCGGCGTCCGATATTTCGATTTCTGAGTCGGTTGTGCCGGCATTCTGCCACTCTGCGATATTCAAATATTTGCTCCGACGGATGAGGAACAAAGAAGATGGGCAAACTCAGGGATGTTCTGGGTGCTCTTGTCCCGAGCGTGACGGCTTTTCTCCTGGGGGGCGTCATCATGGCCTTGGGATTGGTCGTGGCACGGCTTGTGGCCGGCAGCCTGGGCGCTTCGCTGTATACGTGGACTTCGATTGTCGGCATCGGTCTTGGGGCAATGGCCCTCGGCAGCTACGCCGGGGGACGCATGATAGACCGTTATCATCCCCGCCGGGGCCTGGCCGTTCTGTTCGGTCTTTCCTCGGCGGCATGCGTGGCGGTCATTGTGCTCAACACCCTGGCGAACCGATGGCTGTGGCTGTGGGGGCTGAGCTGGCCGGTCCATATCTTCGTGCATGTGGCCTTTCTGTTGCTTGTCCCGTTGTTGTTGCTGGGCGCGATCGTCCCGGTGACGGCCGCGATGACGGCCGGCCGCGTGTCGACCTTTGGGCGCGCCGCCGGAAGCCTCTGCGCATGGGGGGCGGCTGGAGCGGTTTCGGGAACGTTTGCGACGGGATTCTACCTGATCCCAGCCTATGGGTGCATCGCGATGATCTGGCTCATCGGCGCCACCTTGCTGGGCATGGCGCTATTGTACTGGACGAGTTGCTGGGCATTGTACCTGTGGGCGATGGTTTTCGCGACCCTGGCGGTGATGGGGATGGCCCCGGCCGAATGGGCGCGCGAGGCCGGCGAGGGAGCGGCGCTGCGCGAGGCGAGCGATCCGAGTCTCCTCTATGAGAGGGAGACGACGTACGGCCACCTCGCCGTCCGGCGGGTCTCCGATCGGCCGGATCGACGCGCGTTCTGGCAGGACTCGCGGCGACGAGGCGAGATTGTGGTCGGCGAATCGACACGTCTGCACCAGTTCCACACGGAGGTTTGCGCCGGATTGACACGCGGCCTGGCTGCGGACAGAAGCGATCCGTCGATGCTGGTCATCGGCAGTGGAGGCTATGCCTTCCCACGATATCTCAAGGCCTCGTGGCCCCAGGGCCTCGTGCGGGTGATCGAGATCGATCCTGGTGTGACACAGGCGGCAAGAGAGGCGTTCGATCTGGAGGAGGAAGCGGCGATCGAGGTCGTCCACGTCGAGGCGCGATACTACGTGGAGTCTCTGTCGAGCCGACGGGATGCGAGCGAGCCGGAGGGACTGTACGATTTCATCTATGCCGACATGGTTCGTGACGGCACGATCCCGGTCCCGCTGGTCACGCAGCAGTTCAACGAGAAGATCGCGACCCTTTTGGCCGGTGACGGCGTCTACATGCTGCACGTCATCGACGCGCCCGGCGGGGGGCGCTTCCTGGGCGCCGTGGTCGCCACGTTGGAGCAGACGTTTGCACACGTCTGCGTGGTTGCCGATCAGGTCGGGCCGCGGGCGACGTGGAGTGCTTTCGTTGTCGTCGCGGCACAGCGTGCGTTCGATGCGGTGGGGTATCTGCGGGATTTCGATGAGCATCTGGAGTTCGAACGATTCGACGAGCTGCAGTTTGCCGCTCTCAAGGCAGTCGGCGGGCCTCTGGTGCTGACCGATGACTATGCCCCGGTGGAGGAGCTTCTGGCGTTCGTGACGCCGGAGGTTGCCAGGCAGAGACTGGCCCACAGATCCTGTCGGGAGGCCGGAAGGCTTCGGGTCGCCCAGCAATATGAACGCAGCGCATTACGCTATTGTCAGGCAGCGGAACTTAGTCCGTCGATGGCAACCGAGGCCTGGAGCCGCGTTGGGGAAATGAGGCTGGCTCAGGAGGATTTGCAGGGGGCGGCGGAGGCCTTTCAAAACGCCGTCGCCCAGGCGAACGAGGCGGGCCAGCAGACGATGGCGATCGCCACCGCCCATATGAATCTGGGAATCGTGCTCGGGCAGATGGGCCGCAAGACGGAGGCGCGAACGCACCTGGCCGAGGCGGCTGGATGGTTTCGTGTCGATCTTCAGAAGAACCCCAACTCCGTGGTCTGCTGGGAACGGCTCGCGGACACGCTCGTGTTGGCGGGAGACCTCGAGGGGGCGGCCGAGGCGTTCGATCGGGCAATGGCCCTGGAGCCCGACAATCTGGCATTCTATGAGAAGCTGGCCCAGACGCTCGAACGCCAGCAACGCTACGACCAGGCCATTGAGGTGGCGAGAAAGCACGTTGCGGTGCTGAAGAAACTGGGGCGGCGCGACGTTGCGCTTCAGGTCGGAGCGTACGTGGATTTCCTGGAGTACCAGAGGGTCAAGCAGCGCCGTTGAGCTCCCTATGGCGCCGAGAGCCTCTCGAACGGCAGTGCGATCGTTTCGCCATAGGTTTCGTCGGTCGCCAGTTCCGAGACCGAGCCATCGGGCCTGTGAAGGAGGTAGCGGCTGAAATTCGTCCACTGCGCCTGCCAGACGCCGTCGGCCGCCGAGATCGGTCCGGCGAAGGTGTCCACGCCGGTGCCTTCCAGGACTGCCTCGGCCATTTCAATGCGGATGTGACTCATAACGATCTTCACGATCAGATCGTTTGTTTTCGGGTCATAGTGGACGGTCCAGGGACCGGGTTCGAAAAGCCCCTCGCCTCCTCCCTGGGTCGCGAGGGTCTGGCTCTTTCCGGGTATGATGCGGACCCGGCCGAGGCTGATGACCGCCGAGGCGACGCGTCCGTCCGGTTCGATTACCATTTCCCATCCCTCGCGATTCGCCTTCCACGTACCGGCCAACTCGGGCGGGAATTCGCCTTCGCCCTGGATCATGACGCTCACGGCGTCTTGCCGCAGCGTCGCAGGGCCGTGGCAACCCATTGGCAGTATGGCTGTCGTCAGGCAAACGATGATGCATATGCGGTGTTTCATAGGCTCCACTCTTGAACGGACGAGCGAATACGCACTTCGAGCATATCGCACGGCCCCGTTGGCGACAAGGCCATAGAAAAAGGCAAGCCCTTCGAGAGGACTTGCCCTTGATGTGCGTTCAGCCAAGTTGTAAGGTCAATCCGATTGGCTACGGCACCAGGCCGCCGCCACAGTCGCCGCGCACGCCGGAGCCGTGCGGCGCTTCCTTGACCAGCCAGTTCGCCACGAGGCGGTTCAGATCGGTCATGCCGACACGGTAGAAGCCGGTCGCTTCGTCGCCTTCCTTGTCGCGAGCGAAATCGGCGCAGATGCCGTTTTCGATCGAGGCAATTCCCGGCCCGAAGGGCGGCTCTTTGACCTGCCAGGCCGCGACCAGGACATCGAGATCCCGTGGTCCAACGTAGTAATAGCCGGTGCTGGCATCGCCATCGGCCACGCCGTCGGCGTCACCGTGACACTGTCTCGGGTAGGCCCAGCAGGCCGGCTTGCCGACGGCAACCCACTCGGCGTAGTCCGGATGGCTGGAGGCGAGCAGATCACCATTGCTCGCGGTGGTGACGGTCAGGGCCGAGGCCTGGATCAGGTCCACAGTTGCTGCGACGTCCGGATCTGTCAGGACAACGCCGCCGCGAATCTCGTTCAGGCTCACGGTCACGTTGGCCGTCGTGCTGAGCGTCAGGCGGCACAGCGTGCCGCTGTCGCCCGGTGCGTTGGGCGAGTTGTCGTTGGCCGGATAGTACAGGGCGCCCATCTCGATGGTGATTCCATCGGTGCCGAGTCCGCCCAGAGCGCCGGGATCGCAGGGATCGGCCACCGGGGTATAGTCATCGATGTCCCAGGCGGCGACCTCACCGGTATCGGCGTCCACAGTGATGTACCGGCTGAAGTTCGCCGGGAAGATGCCATAACCGGGTTTCTCCGCTGTGCTTTCGCCGCGAATGAAGTCGGAGATGCCGACGATGGTCCCGGCATCGACCGTGATATCCAGGGCAAAGGCCCGGACTTTCTCCCCGTCCGTTTCGTATTTGATCGCCGCTGTGTTTCCGTCGGGCTCGACAATGATCCTCACGGCCGCCAAGGTCGGGCCGGCGAGAACCAGCACGGCCAGCAGCACACTCAGCCTCTTCATGAGCAACCCTTCCTTTCTCTTCTCTTCTTCGCGGAATGACACATCCCGCTGCATCTTGGTTTTGGTCGTGTCCGTTTCTCTTCTCTTCTTCGTAGTCCTGCAGAGGGAGAATGGCCCTCACCTGAAATATCCACACCGCCGTCGGTCGCGATGGTGTAGACCCGACTTGCAGGCAAAGCCGGCAACAACAAGCTCTTCGCCCTTCGGCTCCTCCTTTCCCGCCGCTTGACGTTTTTGGGTGCCCAGACAGGGTCTCAGCACCAGTGCATAACGCCTCCAAGGCCTCTTGTAGCCTACCAGAAACCACGGCCAAAATCAAGATCAAAAGGCGGAAATCTGACCTGTTCGAGGCCTCTGCAGGGCCGATCTGTCGGGCATATCCGCAGCCATTTCGCTTGCGCCTACTGTACGTCGCATGGGTTGCTGTGGTATCCTGAGGGCATGCATAATTTCTTGAAAGGGCGGCTCTTACCTGTCCGGATCTGCCTGCTTGCCAGTATGATTGCCCTGGTGGCGGTCGGGATTGCGACGATCTATGTCGTCGGCCATCCCGAGGAGCCCAGTCCGACCAGCGATGCGGCGGATCTGGCCGGATACTGGAAGAAGCAACTGGTCTTCGCTTTCGTCGGCCTGGGGGGCCTGGTGGCCGCCAACCTGGTGAACTATCGCCGCCTCGGAGCTGTCAGCCACTGGATCTACGGCCTCACCGTGGTCTTGCTGGTGGTGATTCTCGTGGGCAAATACGTCTCGCTGCCGTTCGTGCCCCTGCGAGGGGGGGCTCATCGATGGATTGTGCTCAAAATCGGCTCGCATTCGCTGCCGGCGATCCAGCCGTCGGAGTTTTGCAAGCTGGCCTACATCCTGGCGCTGGCGTGGTATCTTCGCTACCGGAGCAATTACAGCCGCTTCCGGGCCCTGGTCGGGCCGTTTGCCCTGACGCTGCTTCCGATGGTGCTGATCCTGCTCGAACCCGATCTGGGCACGGTCATGCTGATGATGCCGGTGTTCTTCACGATGCTGTTCGTGGCCGGGGCCCGGATCAAGCATTTGGCGATGATCGT
>JAAYBA010000317.1 GCA_012719085.1 Planctomycetota bacterium | reverse complement strand
TGGTCTGAATCAGGTTGAGTTCCTCGGCCAGTGCGGCGGGCGCCTTGCCTGTCGCGACCATGGATTCGAGGATCGTGTTGGCGGCAGTGGCGCTGACCGTTCCGCCGTCCACCATCTTCGCCAGATCAGCCACCGCAGCCGGATCGAGGCCCAGCGACGACAGGTCGCCTCCCCGCTCCCTGGCCAGCTTCAGACCAACCTGAGTCAGCAGATTGCAGATTCGTTTGGGCTCGCCTCCGGCCGCCAGCGCCCGCTCGAAAAAGTCGGCAGTGGCGCGCTCGGCCGTCAGGACGCCGGCGTCGTAGTCGCTGAGGCCATATTCAGCGACATAACGCATCTGCCTGGCCAGCGGCAGTTCGCACAGACGCGACCGAATCTTGTCCAGTCGCTGCGGCGTGGTTGTCACAGGGACGAGATCGGGATCGGGGAAGTAGCGATAGTCGTGAGCCTCTTCCTTCTCGCGCTGGAGGACCGTGACCTCGTCCTGGTCGTTCCAGCCCCGCGTGGACTTGTTGCCCATCTGCAGGGTCACACCGGTCTCCAGAAACTGGTCGAGCTGCCGCTGCACCTCGTAGGCCACGCTGCGTTCGAGCGCGCGGAAGCTGTTGAGGTTCTTGACCTCGACGATGGGCGTTCGGAACTGCCCGTCCGGTCGTGTGATGGCGAGATTGATGTTGGGCTCGAAGCGCATGTGCCCCTTTTGCATATCGCCTTCGGAGACGCCCAGGTAACGCATGATCCGCTGCAACTCGACCGCCAGAGCGCGAACCTGCGAGGGACTGTTCATATCGGGCTCGGTGACAATCTCCAACAGCGGCGTCCCCGCCCGGTTCAGATCGACCTGCGAGAAGTTGCCGGCAGTGTGGAGGTTCTTGCCGGCGTCCTCCTCCAGGTGGGCCCGCAGAATGCGGATGCGTTTGGTCTGCCCATCGTCCAACAGAATCTCGATGTATCCATGGCTGCCGATGGGCAGATCGTACTGGCTGATCTGGTAGTTCTTCGGCAGGTCGGGGTAGTAGTAGCTCTTGCGGTCCCACTTGGTGAACGGCGAGACCTCGCAGTTCAGCGCCATCGCCGCCAGCATCGCGTATTCGACCGCTTGGCCGTTCATCACGGGCAGCGACCCCGGCATCCCCAGGCAGACCGGGCAGACGCGGGCGTTGGCCTTCTGGCCGAAGCTCAGCTCGCACGAGCAGAACATCTTGGTCTTCGTGCAGAGCTGGACGTGAATCTCCAGGCCGACGATCACCTCGTACGATATGTCACTCATGGTAGGGCTCATTGGACCATCGCCGGTTTCTTCGTATGCCAGTCGGTGGCCGCTTCGTACATGCGCGCGATCCGCAACAGCCTGGCTTCGCTGAAGGCGGGCGTGAGCACTTGCAGGCCGATGGGCAGGCCGTTCTCGTCACGGCCGCACGGCACACTGATGCCCGGGATGCCCGCCAGGTTGGCCGAGATCGTGTAGATGTCGCCCAGGTACATCTTCAGCGGATCGTCCATCTTCTCGCCGATCTTGAACGCGGTCGTCGGGGCCACCGGCATAACGATCGCGTCACACTTCTGGAATGCTTGGACGAAGTCGCCGCGAATGAGGTTGCGGACCTTCAAGGCCTTGAGGTAGTAGGCGTCGTAGTACCCGCTTGAGAGGGCATAGGTCCCGAGCATGATCCGGCGTTTGACCTCCTGCCCGAAGGCTTCCTCACGGGACTTCGTGTAGACCTCGACATAGTCGGCGGGGTCGGGGGTGCGGTAGCCGTAGTGGACCCCGTCGTAGCGGGACAGATTGCTCGACGCCTCGGCCGTGGCGATAACATAGTAAGCCGCGATGGCATAGTCCAGGT
>JAAYBA010000316.1 GCA_012719085.1 Planctomycetota bacterium | reverse complement strand
CGGGCAGATACTGCTGGCTGATCGCCCGGTTCCACAGGGGCTCGTTCGGGTCATTGCGTAATGTGCCGTAGTCATAACGGACGCGATTGAGATCGTACGTGGGAGTCGAGACCAGAGCCAGGATGTCGCCGGTGCGGACCTGGATCACCACGACCGACGAGGGGGCGAGATAGTTGGGATTGAGCGTCCGGTCGGTGATGTAGTTCTCGATGCGTCGCTGCAGTTCGATGTCGAGGGTCAGTTGGACGTCCTGGCCGAAGACGGTTTGGCTCTGGCGGATGAGTTTGCGGTCGATGTCGTAGACGAGCTCGCCGCGCCGGCCTCGCAGGATGGCCTCGCAGACGTACTCGACGCCGGGGCGCCGTCCGCAGACTTCGCCTTCGCGGTAGCTGGCGAGTCGGTCGTGCTCGAACAAATCCGTGTCGTGGTCCTGGGTGGCCGGGCCCACCCAGCCGATGGTCTGGGCGGCGGTCGATCCATAGGGGTATTGCCGCTGGCCTTTGGGGACGATGCTGACGTCGTTGATGTCCATGAACTCGATCTGGGCGGCGAAGATGTCGTCTTCGGTTTCCAGTTCGAGCAGGGGCTCGCTGTCGTACAGGCCGGCGAGATCGTCGATGCGGGCGATCCGGCGCAGGCGCTCGGGGCGGTCGGGGTGGCGACGTTCGAAGTCCGCCTCGGCCTCGGACTGGGGTATGCTGTTGATCCGGCCGCCGTAACGGGCCACGAGATTGGGGTCGGGCCCGGAGCGGACCCAGGCGATGAACGTCCGGAGGTTCCATTTGGCGTCGTTGAGACGGCGGATTCGCGTTTCGATGGTGTTTGGATCGGCGCCGAAGGCACTGCAATCGTCGATGATGCGTTGCAGGTCGGCGCGTCTGGCCTCGACCTCCTTCTGCAGGTCGTACAGGGCCGACGGGCTGGTGCGGTCGCGGGCCAGCAGCTCCATCGCCTCGACGACACGGTCGTCGTGGAATCGGGTGAGGCGGTAATCGACGGCGATCTGGAACTGGGGGCTGTCGGTGGCGAGGACGCGGCCGTTTCGATCGAGGATCTGGCCGCGAAGGGTGTTGAGCTGGCGGGAGCGGCCTCGCTGGCGCTTGAGTGCGGCGATCTCGTCCTGGAGGGAGGAGTCGGCGAGCAACTGCATCTGCACCAGCCGCAACAGGCCGATCAGCAGAAGCGACAGGCTTATGCCGATGAATATCTTGACGCGTTTGTCGTACATGGCGACTCGATTCGACCTAATGCCTGGGGCGTCTGCGCCTCGATCCGTTCATGTGCATCCACCAGCCGACGGGCAGGAACACGAACGGCCCGATGACCCCGGAGAGGGCCGGTTGCCAGAAACATTGGCGGGCGATGCTGAAGCCGGCTGGCTCGGCCCGCAGATAGACCAGCAGGTGGCTGGCGAGAGCGGTGACGATGCCCATGACGAAGATCGCCGCCCCCTGAAAGGGCAGTCGCTGGATGGCGAACACGTTGTGCAGGTCGTTGAGCAGGGTCCCGAAGACGCCGAAGCTGAGGATGCGCGGGCCCATGAAGCCGGCGGTCGGGCTGGCCAGGTCGGCAGCGAAGCCGATGGCAAACGAGGCGATCACGGCGTCGGTCGGGTCGCAGCGCACAGCGAAGAACACCAGCAGGATCAGCAGCAGGTCGGGCTTGATGTTGGCGTTGAGGATCCAGATCATGTCCACGAAGGTGGTTTGCAGGATGGCGGCGACGAGAACGAGCACGGCAAACCGGAGCCAACGCATTCAGTCACACCTCCGGCCGGTCGCGGCAGCGGTCGTGTTGGAAGCCTCGGACGCCATCACTTCTCGGATATGATGACCGCCACGCTGGTCAGGTTGGCGATGTCGCAGACGGTCCGCACGCGGATGCTCCAGAGCATTGGATTGTCGGGATCGCGACGCGAATCGACCACTTCGGCTGCCACGATCGGGACGCCCGGGAAGCCCGGCGTGTTCAGGGCGTAAACGCGGTCGCCGGGGCGGGCCTGCTGCCGGGCGGGAACCTGCGAGATCTCCGCCGTGCCGGAGCCGCGGCCTTCCATGACGCCTCGCGCATCCAACTGCTCGACGCGAACGGGAATCCGCGACGTCGGATCGGTAATCAGTTTGATCCGCGCCGTCTGGGCCGAGACGGCCGAGACGACCCCGATCATGCTCAGGTCGCCCAGCACGTACTGTCCGACGGCCAGCCCGTCGTCCTGGCCCCGGTCGACCATCAACTCGCTCTGGGCCTGGCCGGTCAGAGAGATGACGCCGGCCTGCTGAAAACTCATACGGTTCCATTCCGGAACGCTCCGCAGGCGGGCCAGTTCGTCGATCTTTCGCTGCGCCTCGTCCAACTGGGCCTCGCGGTTGGCCAGATGGTTCCGCAGCTTGCGGTGCTGGGTCTGGAGTGTGGCCAGCTTGTCCTGCAACTGGCGATGGGTGTCGATGGTTCGGCCGGTCTCGCTGACCGGGGCCGTGCGCGACGCGACGGTCACCTGCCGGCCGACCGACAGCGGCCAACTGAACAGCCGCGCATAGGTCAACTGAAGCCTGCCCGTGACGGATGCCGGACTGAACAGAAAAATCAGTCCCCCGAGCACGCAGTAAGTGAATGTCATTCGCTTGGATGTCTTGACCCACTTGCCTGTCATAACGATCGGCTCAATGGACACGGCGAAGGCCGCCCGACAAACGGGCCGGCTGATACGACTACGTCGTCATTCCCACCCGCGTTCGCTGTGATCCATCGTGTCCTTCCAGATCTCCAGGTTCTCCAGGTAGACGCTCGTACCCCGGGCGACGCAACTGAGCGGGTCCTCGACGGTGTGGACCTTCAGGCCCGTGGCGTTGTTCAGGACGATATCCAGCCCGCGCAGGCACGAGCCCCCGCCGCAGACATGGATGCCGTTCTCGATCAGGTCGGCCGCCAGTTCCGGCTCGGCCTTCTCGAGCGTCGTCGTGACCGCGTCGATGATCGCGGTGATGGGGTCCTTCAGCGCCTCGCGAATCTCCTCGCTGGTGATGACGATCTTGCGGGGCAGGCCGCTGATGGTGTCGCGTCCGGCGATCTCCATCGTCAGCTCCTCGTCCAGCGGGGCGGCCGAGCCGATGGCGATCTTGACCTTCTCGGCTCTCGCCTCGCCGATCAGGAGATTGTATGTCTTCTTGAGGTGGTTGATCACGGCCTCGTCCATGTCGTCGCCGCCGATGCGAATGGACTCGGCGGTCGCGATGTCGGCCAGACTCATGATGGCCACTTCGGTGGTGCCTCCGCCGATGTCGACGATCATCGAGGCGGTCGGCTCGGTGATGGGCAGGCCGGCGCCGATGCCGGCGGCCATGGGCTCATCGACCAGATATACCTTGCGGGCGCCCGCCCGTTCGGCGCTGTCGACGACCGCGCGGCGCTCGACGGCGGTGATGCCGCTGGGGACGGCGATGACCACGCGCGGACGCACCAGGCCGCCCCGGCCGTGCACTTTGCGGATGAAATAGCTCAGCATCGCCTCGGTGACTTCGAAGTCGCTGATGACCCCGTCCTTGAGCGGACGGATCGCGCTGATCGAGCCGGGGGTCTTGCCGAGCATCTCGCGGGCCACCAGGCCCACCGCCTCCCCGTCGTTCAGAACGATATTGGTCCCTTTGCGGACCGCGACCACGGATGGTTCGTTCAGGACGATGCCCTTGTCCCGGACGCACACCAAGGTCGAACAGGTACCGAGGTCGATACCCATATCCATGCTGAACATCCCGAGGATCGAATCCAATAGCACGAGGCGACTCCTTTCTCAGTTGGCCATTGGATATTGTCGCGGGCCGGAGGCGAGATCGTCAAGAGGATTCTGTTACGGCATGCCAAAAATCGTGCCGTATTGGCCGTAGCATTGAATGGCCACAAAGACGGCGGTCGCCAGGACGGCGCCGAAGGCGACGGCCAGAATGGCCGTGTACAGGTTGCTGGGTACGGCAACCTTGGCGGAGCGTTGGGGCATCGGACTCATGTAGGGTCAACCTCCCGGCATCGATGCGACCGGGCCGACGGGCGGTCCGGTCGCGATGGGTTCACATCACAGATTGGTCGCGGCCGCGTCCCCGACGCGAGGCGGCACCTGAATCCTCTCGAGAATGCCGACCGACTGATCGGGCCCGACTTCGAGGATGCGAACGTCACAGACGAACTGCTGGTCCCGAGTGACATGGAACCGCATGTCCGGCCGAACCCCGGCGGCCGAACCGATCGAAAGCTCGGCCAGGGCGTTCCGGATATCCACGGCGGTCACGCTGGCGTTCAGATCGATGTCTTTGATCGACGCGGCCGGCTGGACGATCCCGGTCCGCTGGGTCACGGGGGCCGGCGCCGCCGCGGCCTTGCCGTACTGCCGCAGATACTGGCTCAGTCGCATCTCCAGGTCCTGGTTGGCCTCGGTCAACTGACGGGTCTTCTCCTCCAACTGCGAGACGATGGCCATCTTCTCCATCAGGGCGTGGTCGGTTTCCGCCAGTTCCTTGCTCAGACGCGTCCGTTCGGCTTCGAGAGCGGCCACCTGCTGCTGGGCCGCCTGCGCCAGTTGCATCTGACTGGATTGCAGCTCGTTGGCCTGCTGGACCGACGCGCCCATGTCCCGGACACGCTGGGCCATCTGGGTGTTCTCCCGCTGAACGCTTTCGAGCTTGGCCTCGAGATCGGAAGTGGTCACTTTCAGCCCGCTCATCTGGGCTTCGAGGTCCCGTCGCATCTGGTCGGCCTGGTCCTTGGCGGCGGCCAGATCGTTCTGAGCGGCCTCACGCGCCGCGCGGGCGGCCCGCCAGTCTCGGTCCAGCTTGTCGGCCCGTTCCTTCTGATTGGTCGCATTGGCGACGTAGGTCACCACGATGCCGCACAGGAAGATGGAAAAGACTGTCAGCAGGACAATCAGAACCTTCGTAAGCGTACTCAAGACAGGCTCCTTTCACCAATCAGTACGTTCTTGCAGATCTCCGACACCCCATGCTATCGGACGTTGGGCCATGTTTCTCAGGGCAGTTGGGAGAGCCTCATTCGTGCAAGAGTTCAGTCACTCCAACCCACGTCCCATACGACTACTGCGTACTATAATTTTACGCCGACGCCCCTCAAAGGTCAAGTCATTTTTCCTAAATCGCCCAAATAGAATGGGCTTATGT
>JAAYBA010000043.1 GCA_012719085.1 Planctomycetota bacterium | reverse complement strand
CCTGGTCCTTCTCGATGACCCTGCGCGTCTCGTCGTCCCAGTCGATGGTCTCCAGCAACTCCGCGTAATGGTGGACCGCCTTGGATTCGACCCAGATCCCGGTCTTGAACATCGCCTTCTTGCCCAGTAGACGGGAGCCGAAACCGAACGCGAAGCCGACCATCCAGAAGGCCGCACGAAGAATACTGGGCCGGAAGCCGAACTCGTAGAGCTTGACCTGGAAGTCCTGATAGTGGCCCATCTCGTTGCACATCGCCGCGACGAGCTGCCGGTTGATCTCGTTACGCTCTTTGGTGAGCTGGAACTTGTAGATGGTCTGGGCCATCAGTTCCAGCGTGTGGAGCGTGCGCAGGCCTTTCCGGATGGCGGTGAGCCGTTCCGGTGCGAAACCTTCTCCGCGCATCTTGAAGTCATCGCTGCGCATCTGCGGGCGGATGATGGAGATGTCGTACTTCGTCTTCGTTTCGGCCTGTGATTCGGTCATGGCAGTTGTCCTTTCCTTCGTGCACGATCAGGGTTCCGGTCCGTTGCCCGGGCGCTACCGTATACGCCGGACCTGTTCGCCAGTTCAAAACCCGGACCCACACGCCATGCCCGCCAGGGGCGGGGCCTGTTCCGCTGGGCGGCAACAACGTTCTTTGCGGTCATTACGTTCGTGCCGATGATCGGACGGCCGATCGTGACGTTGCCGATTCTGTCCGTGGGCATCTCTGCTGCCGGCATGGTTACTTCCCGAACGCGACGGCAAGTTGCCTTGTCGATCGAGCACTGTCATTTGCGGTGCCGACCTTGCCCATCTTACTTCTGAGCGACCCGCGTGTCCCGTCCAAAACCGGGCCGTTTTCCCTTGCGTTTGACAGGGCGCTGTTTAGCATATCGCAGACGCAGATCGACACGTGACTTTGGAGGTACGATGCGATGACGAATTCGAGAGGGGTACGGTTGTGTGTCCTTGCGGTCCTGATGACGCTGGTTCCTTTGGCGTTGGCGCAAGGGCTGCCGAAGGTGTCGCCCGAGTCGGTCGGCCTGTCGCAGGACCGGCTGGATCGGATCACTGCCGTGATGCAGGGGCATGTGGATGACGGCTGTCTGGCCGGCGCTGTGGCGTTGGTGGCGCGAAAGGGCAGGGTCGCGTACCTCCGGAGCGTGGGCATGCAGGATCGCGAGAAGGGCGTCGAGATGAATCCCAGGACGATCTTCCGCATCGCCTCGATGTCCAAGGCGATTACGAGCGTTGCGGCGATGATGCTCTATGAGGAGGGGCGTTTCGAGCTCAAAGACCCCGTCTCGAAGTTCATCCCGGAGTTCGGGGATGTGAAGGTCCTGGCCTCTGCCGACGACAGTTCGGCGCGAGACGGCGTGGTGGCCGCGAAGCGTGCAATTACGATTCGCCACCTGCTGACACACACCTCGGGCCTGACGTACCATTGGGATGCCCGCGTTGGCGCGATCTATGCCGAGGCGGGGATCACGCACGGCCTGATTCAAGACGGAGATCTGCTCGCCGAGGATATGGCGAAGCTGGCCCGGCTGCCTCTGGTGCATCAGCCGGGAGAGGCGTTCACCTACAGCCTTTCGACCGATGTGCTCGGCCGCGTGGTCGAGGTCACCAGCGGCATGCCATTCGATGAGTTTCTGCGCAAGCGGGTCTTCGAGCCGCTGCGGATGAACGACACCGCCTTCCGTCTGCCCGCCAGTAAGGTGTCGCGTCTGGCGGCCGTCTACGGACCCGATTCGGACGGCGAGCTGAGGCGATTGCCCGACGAGGCTATCGGCGACGGCGACATGCGCATCTCGGTGAACTATCCCTACGAGGGCACACATCGCTACTGTTCGGGCGGCGGGGGCCTGTGCTCGACGGTCCCGGACTACGCCCGATTCATCCAGATGTTGCTCAACGGCGGTGAGCTGGACGGCGTGCGTCTGTTGAGTCGCGAGACGGTGGAGTTGATGGCAGCCGACCATGTGGGCGAACTGAACCGCGATTCCGGATTCGGTCTGGGCTTCGGCATCACGCGGACTCTGCGCGAGGCCGGCGAATCGACGAGCGTCGGCGCCTACCGCTGGGGTGGTTTCTGGTATACGACGTTCTTCATCGATCCGGCGGAGGAGATGATCGGCGTCTGCATGGCCCAGGTCTATCCGGCGGGCAACGCCACGCTCAACAGCCAGTTCGAGGCCCTGGCCCACCAGGCGATCGTCGACTGAGGCCACGGGCGGGCGGCCCGGCCATTGCCGTCTGAGTGTTTCTCAGTGGTCGCCGGGCCGGATCGAGAGGCGGTTGAACTGCCATCCTGGCAGATAACGGTCCTTTGATGGGGCCTGCCCTGAATTTTGTGTTGCCCGGTGCAACGAAAGGCGGTATAAACACCTACCTTTGGGACGCTCAGGGCTGCATGGGAGGAGAGGAGCCCCTCGCTTGGCGGGTTTGCCTTCAGCGAGTGAGCAGGACAGGAGTCAAGGGCCGCCTTCACGGGGGTTTGTGAACCGAGTTGTATTGTTCATCCTTACCGGAAAATGGAGAAGCTATGAAGCGCAAAATGGTCACGATTGACGGAAACACGGCTGCCGCACACGTCGCCCATGCGACGAATGAGGTAATTGCCATCTATCCGATTACGCCAAGTTCGCCGATGGGCGAAATGTCCGACGACAAGACCGCGCGGAATACCCCGAATATCTGGGGCACCGTGCCCTCCGTGACGGAGATGCAGTCGGAAGGCGGTGCGTCCGGCGCCGTTCACGGGGCGCTGGCCGCCGGGGCTCTGACGACGACGTTCACCGCCTCGCAGGGTTTGCTGCTGATGATTCCGAACATGTACAAGATCGCCGGCGAACTGCTGCCGACCGTGTTTCACATCACGGCGCGTTCGCTCGCTTGCCAGGCCTTGTCCATTTTCGGCGATCACTCTGACGTGACCACCTGCCGCGAGACGGGCTTTGCGATGCTGGCCTCGGCCAACGTTCAAGAGGTGATGGATTTCGCATTGATTGCCCAGCAGGCGACGCTGGCTTCTCGTGTGCCGTTCATGCATTTCTTCGACGGGTTCCGGACGAGCCACGAGATTCAGAAGGTCGAGGAGCTGACCTACGACGACATGCGGGCGATGATCGACGACGAACTGGTCGCGGCCCACAAGGCGCGGGCCCTTTCGCCCGATCGCCCGTTGCTCGGTGGGACGGCCCAAAACCCCGACGTGTTCTTCCAGGGCCGCGAGACCGTCAACAAGTTCTATCTGGCGGCGCCCAAGATCGTTCAGGATACGATGGACAAGTTCGCCAAGATCGTCGGACGCCAGTACAAGCTCTTCGACTACGTCGGTGCGCCGGACGCGGAGAAGGTGGTCATCATCATGGGTAGCGGCGCCGACACCGTTGAGGAGACGGTGGAGTACCTGACCAGCAAGGGCGAGAAGGTCGGCGTCGTGAAGGTGAGGCTGTACCGACCTTTCAGCACCAGGCACCTAATGGCGGTTCTGCCGAAGACGGTCAAGAAGATGGCGGTGCTGGATCGGACGAAGGAGCCCGGCGGGCTGGGCGAGCCGCTGTACCTGGACATCCGCACGGCGATCGGCGAAGCGATGTCGGACGGAATCGCCCCGTTTGACAAGTACCCGGTGGTGGTGGGCGGCCGGTATGGCCT
>JAAYBA010000315.1 GCA_012719085.1 Planctomycetota bacterium | reverse complement strand
GGGCGCCTGTCCGCTGCGACGACGGGCAACGAACCTGCGAGCTGATGGCCCTGTCCGGCGGCTGGCATGACATCGCCTACAGCAAGCAAACCTGTCCCCAGGGCGACGGCCAGGCCAAAGGCGGGTACGACACGATCTCCTTCGCCGCCGTGGCCAAGAACATCATGACCGTGGGGGCGGTGCACGGCCCCGTTTCGGAAGGGATCCGCGACCTTTCGTATGCGGCCATGACGGATTTCAGCCGTTGGGGGCCGACGGACGACGGCCGCATCAAGCCGGACATCGTCGCGGCGGGCGTCGGCACGACACTCTCGGACGATCCGACCAGCCGATTGATTCACGATCTGGATCTGCGTGTGATCGGCCCTGACGAATCGACGGCTTGCTACCCGTACATCCTGAACCCCGTCGAACCGACAGCGCCTGCCACAACCGGCGATAATGCCCGTGACAACGTCGAGCAGGTCTGCCTCCCGACGCCGAGCGAGCGAGGACTCTACGAGGTCCGGGTTTCCTGCAGAAGCGACCTGCGAGCAGAGCGTGGAGGCATGAAGGATCGTCGATTCTACCCGTCGAGGACCTGCGATGCGGCGAGGGCAGCCTGCCGGTCGGGGAAGAAGGTGAATATGCGGTCGAGATTGGTGATTCGGAACACGCGATGTAACTGGGAATCAAGGGTGCAGACGGCCACATGGCCGCCGTGCGGCTTGACGTAACCTCGGGCCTCCAGCAGCAGCCCGAGGACTTGCGAGGAGAAGAACTTGACGCCGGAGAAATCGAAGATGATCTCGTGCGACGGATTGGCCTGGACGTACTGTCGGATCCGGGCCGAGGCGTCCGTGATCTCCTCTACGTCGCTGAGGCAACTGCTCGTGAACGAGACAATCGCGACACAACCTTCACTGCTGATCTCTACCGTCGCCTTCTTCATAGTCCTCCAAGCCTGCCGGGCATACCAACTCTGGAGGGATTATCCCATGTGGACCGCGAGACGTCGAGCGTTTTGTTCAGCATTGGAGGGTCTGGACGCAGACCACCACTTGGGGATGGACTCTTACAGCCGGATCCCAGGACAACGATCATGACGCAGATTCCCCAGAATTCGCCTGAGATTGAGAGATGGATGAAGCTGATCCGCGCTGACGGAGTCGGACCGGTTGCATTCGCCAGATTGCTCAAGTTCTACGGCTCAGTCGACGCGGCCCTGGGCGCTTCGGCCGGCGGGCTCGCTCGGATCGAAGGGATCGGTCCCAAGACGGCCGAGCGAATCGTCTCCACACGAGACCGGTTCGATACTCGCGCCGAACTGGAACGGGCCGAGAAGCTGGGCGTCTGGATTGTCCACATGGCCGACCCACGCTATCCGCCCTTGCTCAAGCAGATCTACGATCCACCCCCGGTCCTGTACGTCAAGGGGACGCTGAGCCGCCAGGACAACCTGGCCATCGCCGTCGTGGGATCCAGGCGGGCGAGCATCTACGGGACCGAGCAGGCCTCTCGCCTTTCGCATCTTCTTGCCGCATCAGGCTTTACCATCGTCTCGGGGCTGGCTCGCGGAATCGACACCGCCGCCCACCACGGGGCCCTGGCCGCCGAGGGCCGAACCATCGCCGTCCAAGGCTGCGGGCTGGCCAACGTCTTTCCGCCGGAGAATGCCAGGCTCTTCGATCTTGTCAGCCACAGCGGCGCCTGCATTTCCGAGCTTCCGCTCTCATACGAGCCACTGAGCGAGAATTTCCCGCCGAGGAACCGCATCATCGCGGGACTGTCTCTCGGAACCATCGTCGTCGAAGCGGGCCTGCGCAGCGGGGCGCTGATCACCGCCAAGACAGCGCTCGAGAGCAACCGCGAGGTCATGGCAGTGCCCGGCAAGGTCGACTCGCCTCTGGGCAAAGGACCGAACCAGCTCATCAAACAGGGCGCCAAGCTCATCGAATCAGTCGAGGATGTCATGGAAGCCCTGGGCTACGTGGGCGAGCAACTCAAGGAGCACACGACTCAGGCCGCCATGCAGGCGGCGGCAAAGACCGAGGCGCCCCTGTTCGAGACCGCGCCGCTCACCCTCAAGGGCCACGAGAAGAACGTGTACGACTCTCTCGGCGCCGAACCGCTCCACACCGACCAGGTCATCGACCGGACCGATCTTCCCGCCGGCACCGTCAACGCCACCTTGATGTCGCTTCGCCTCAAGGGTCTTATCCGGCAACTGCCCGGCAATCTCTTCAAACGCCGATAGACTCTCACACGCGACACAGCGGCCAGCGGCTGAGACGATTGGGCTTGCCAGTGTCCTGTGCGACGGTAAAATATGCCCATGATCGATCTGAAGAATCGAACCCCGCGCGGCGCACCAATGGCAAGCGGGATCGGATTGCGCCAATTTGGCATGGACTGCCGTCTTCGATGAAAAGAACCCTTCTGTCACTGACCCTGCCACTGGCGATCTCGGCCTTGTTGCTGAGCGTTGTCCAGGCGCCCGTCAACTGGGCGTTCCTCGCATGGGTAGCGATGACACCGTTTGCGCTGGCCTGTCGGCCCAATATCCGGGTGCGAACGCTGGTGATTTTCGCGTGGCTGGTCGGCACGGCGCACTGGCTGGCAAACATCTACTGGATCGCGCCGATCACCATCCTCGGCTGGCTGGCAATGGGCGTGTACGTGGCCGCGCTTTGGCCCCTGCTGGCCCTGGGGATTCGCCGAGCGCGGATGTGGAACGTCCCGATGGCTCTGGCGCTGCCCATCCTCGTCGTCGGCGCCGAGCGGCTCCAGGGCTTCCCCCTGGGTGGCTTCTACTGGCGGCTGCTCGGTCATAGCCAATACGCCAACCTGACGTTCATCCAGATCTCCGACCTCTTCGGCGTCGCCGGTGTCTCCTTCCTCGTCGCAGCCGTCAACGGCGTTCTGGCGGATTGGTCCCTGTGGTGGATTTCAAATCGTAGGGTGTGCATTGCACACCAGCTCGGCAACGGGGCCATAGAAAAGGTGTGCGGTGCACACCCTACGAGAATCGCCATCGGAACAGTGGCGACCGTTCTGGCCGTGGCCGGAACCGCCGCCTACGGACAGTGGCGCATCAGGCAGGCGACCGAGGTTGTCGCGGACGGTCCGCTGGTGGCGGCGCTGCAGTCGAACGTGCCCCAGTCGGTCAAGATCAGCCACGCGGCCAGCGATGAGCTGTTTGCGGAGTTGCTGGAGATGAGCCAAGCGGCCGCAGCGGCCGGTGCTGAACTGATCGCCTGGCCTGAGACGATGGTTCAGGCCTACCTGCAACCGGAGCTTTGGCGCTACTTCAAAGACCCCAACGAGGACCAAGTCTTTCATGGTGCCCTGCTCGCCCACGCGAGAGAGACCGCTTATCTGCTCGTCGGCGCCTATGGCGGCGAAATCATGACGGACCCCCAGGGCAAGCTTTACATTGGCCAGTACAACGCGGCCTACCTTTATCGGCCTGACGGAACAAAGGACCCGAACCGCTACGACAAGATCCACCTGGTCCTGTTCGGCGAATACATCCCCTTCCGACGCAGCTTCAACTGGCTCTACCAGCAACTCAAACGCTTCGCGCCGGAGGAGTACAACTACGATTACTCGCTCGAACGCGGCAGACACTATACCATCTATGAAATGACCGCGCCGGTTCACAGCGTCGAGCCGAACGTCGCATCGCAGACGTCCCAATCGACGTATCGCTTCGGCACGATCATCTGTTATGAGGACGCAATCCCATACGTCGCCCGGAATTTCGCGCTCGACAAGACAGGCCGAAAACGCGTCGATTGGCTGGTCAACATCAGCAACGATGGCTGGTTTGTCCGTTTTCTCAACGACCCCCCTCGCGTGATCCCGAGCACGGAACTGCCCCAGCACGCCGCGATTTGCGTGTTTCGGGCGGTGGAAAACCGCCTTCCCATCCTGCGCAGCGTGAACACGGGCATCAGTTGCCTGATCGACTCGTCCGGCCGCATCTACAACGAGCCCATCGCCGCCAGCGACGGGTTTCCCGCCGAGGCGATGCAACGGACCGGAATGTCCGGATGGTTCCTCGATAGAATGCCGATAGACAGCAGGGTGACGTTCTACAGTCGGCATGGCCAGTGGTTGGACACCGCATGTGCCGTCGCGTTCGTCGCCGTCCTGGTCGGGCCCGCCTTCCTGGGACTGGCCCGACGAAGGGCCAGGAAGTCGGCCTGACCCCAGAGGAACGATCCAGGCTTTCAGGGTTCTCGATATGCAGAACGCACGCGTGTCATGGCGGATCATCGCGGTCGCTTGCCTCTTTGCGGCCGTCTGCGGGTGCCAGCCGGCGGCCCAGACACCAACAGTGCCGGAATTCGTCTCGCCCCCGTTCCAGCCCATCCCGGGCGCCCCCCCAACGGTGGCGCGACAGATCGTACTTGACGGCCTGGCCCATCCGGACCCGCGCATCCGCTCCAATGCGATCGAGGTGATCGCGACGACCGGCGAAGCGCAGATGATGCCGAGAGCCCAGAGTCTGCTTCAGGACCCGGCCGTGCCCGTGCGATTCCTGGCGGCCCTGGCGGTGGGCGACCTCCAGTACAATCTGGCCAAAGACGACGTCGGCGTCCTGCTGAACGATCAGGACCAGAACGTTCGACTGGCTGCGGCGTATGCCCTGATGAGACTCGGCCAGCCGGCCTATTTCCAGGTCATCCGCGACGCGGTGGCCAGCGAAGACCAGACGGTACGGGCCAACGCCGCTCTGCTGCTGGGCAAGAGCGGCCAGGAGGAAGCCTTGCGCTACCTCTATTGGATCTTGCAGCGAAAGGACTCGGCCGACAAGGTGCTGCTCCAGACCGTCGAGTCGATCGCCATGCTCAAGGACGCCCGAATCTACCCCAAGCTCTGGACCCAGTTGATCAGTGCCTATGCCGACGACCGGATCGTGGGCATCCGCGGGATGGGCGCCCTGGGCACCGAAGAGGCCAAGAGCGCGATCGTCACGCTGCTCGACGACGCCGTGCTCGAGGTGCGTCTGGCAGCCGCCGCTCAGCTCGGCAAACTCGGCCAGACCATCGGCGAGCGCGAGGTCCAGGCCGTCATCAGCAAAAATCTGCTGGCCAACATGGACCCAACCAGCGCCGAGCGCGTTCGCGTCTGGACCGCTCTGGCCATCGGCGAAATCGGAACGTCCAGCCTGCTGCGTCATCTGCCCGACATGCTCCAGGACCAGTCCAACAGCGTCCGCCTGGCGGCCGCCAAAGGCGTCCTGCTTGTCGAACGCCGCCGCCCGCCGGCCCCCCAGTAGCCCCTACCATTCGTCACGCAAATCACGCCTCCACGCCCACAGTCTGCCTGCATACGATTCGAACTTGCGTTCGGCATCGCCATGCGGCACAATGGCAATCCTGAGGAGTCTTTCCAATCCGTTAGTGGAGGTACACGACCATGACGCAAGTGGCAACCATGCTCCTGATCCAGATCTCGGCC
>JAAYBA010000314.1 GCA_012719085.1 Planctomycetota bacterium | reverse complement strand
TGTCTCTCCACCACTCGGATGAACTCCGTGTAGACGGCGGCTTTCTCTTCGGTGAGAGCGGGGGGTGTATACACCCACTGCAACACCCCTCGGACCATGTGGCGTCCAACCATGTGGAAGAGCAGGGGCAGAAACAGCAAAAGGAAGAGCCCGAGCGGGCTCCACCAGTGTTGTGTCCACCGCCGATACAGGCTTGTCTTGGTGTCTTGGGGCATTGGTGTCCCTTCGCACATTTGCCAGAGAGGCTACAGGCCCGTCGCCCGGCTGTCAAGTGGGTCGCCTGGCAGGGGACAGGGGGGGGCCGCGGCAAGGGCGGCGGTCAGCGGTAGGCGGGGCAGGCGGCGATGCGGCGTTCGATCTCGTCGATCAGGCGAAGGTATGCCTCGCCGCCGACGCCTCCATAACGCGATGTCAGTTCGGCGTCGGAGATGCCCTCGGGCAGATCGTCGGCCGGCGGGAAGAAGTCGTCCACCTCGAATCCGTGCGCGAGGCGGTCCTGGATCGCGCGGGCGGCAGCCTCGTCGCGTGTGGCCCGGACGGCGAAGGTCGTGCCCGCCCGGTCGGCCAGCAGGTCGGCGAACGAGAAGCCGCTGCCGCCGGTGTCGGCGTCGAACTCCTCCTTGAGCAGGCCGGCGGCGTCGCTGACGACGGCGTCGGACAGCAGGGCGATGGCGGCGCTGAAGAAGAAGTGTTTGGTCCAGTCGGCTCGCTCGCGGACCTCCACATACCACAGGGTTCGGACAGCCGACGCGTGCCCGACCCGCGGCAGGACCGGCCCGAGGAATTCCTCGATGCGCGAATGGCCCAGCAGCATGCCGAGGGCGAAGATGGCCGCCCGGTTCTCCGTGACGGCGTTTGTCTCGATGGAACGCTCGCGGGCCAGGGCGAAGGCGGTCTCCAGGCAGATCCCAAACGTCGGCCGCCGGCCGCGCGGCAGTTGCTCGACCGTGGCCAGCAGGTGCTCGACCTGGGCTCGCGTGGAGGCCAGCACCTCTTCGCCGGCGCCGGCCGGACCGAACAGGTCCTCGCGGAAGCCGGGGGGCAGATCCACGCGCGCATAGGTCGCCTCGATCCAGTCCGGCCCGGTTTGCGCCGTTTGGATCGCGTCCAGAAAAGGCTTCGACCGCCGGTCGTGACGCAAGAGCGACGCGACGACCGGACACCAGGGATTGACCAGCCAGGACGGGACCGGCACGTGGCCCAGGCGGCAGCGGTCCACCCTCACCGTCAGGTCTCCGTCGTCGATTCGCATCGTGCCGGTCAACTGGAGGTTCAGATAGTGTCTCGTGCCGGCGGGTGTCACCCCGATGGAGACGGCCAGCGACGCCGCATCAGGTGCGAAGTCCACCTGCGCCTTTCGGTCGGGCGAACCGAGCGAAAGACCCCACGACAGCAGGACGTTGACGTCGTGCTCGGTCAGCCGCAATGTGTGGGTCTGCCCGTCGCTCAGTGACCGTGGATTCTTGCTGCGAATCAGGCGCACGAGATCGCGTTTCTCGGCTGACGTCA
>JAAYBA010000042.1 GCA_012719085.1 Planctomycetota bacterium | reverse complement strand
GCGCTGTGGACCAACGCCAATACGGTGACGGTCGATTCGAGCAAAGAAGTCCGTGTCAGCTTCCGCCAGCCCAAGACGTTGCATGTGCCGGGCCAGTATCGCTCGATCGGTGAGGCGGTTCGTGCGGCCAGCACGCACGGCGACAAAATCGTTGTCGGCGCCGGCATCCATCGCGTCCATTCGATCGACTTTGAGGGCAAGGCCATTACGTTGGCCAGCGAGCATCCGGACGATCCCAATTGCGTCGCGACGACGATCCTCGACGCCGCCCAGTTGGGCCGTCTGTTCGTTTTCCAGAGTGGCGAAGGGGCCGATTCGGTTGTGGACGGCTTCACGCTTCGCAACGGTTCGGCTGTGTACGATCCGGAGACGCCCAACGACAGCGGCGGCAACGGCGCGCCCGGCGAGGACGCCTTCGGCGGCGCCATCGCCTGCTTCAACGGCAGCAGTCCGACTCTGTCCAACCTGATCATCGAGAACTGTGTTGCCCAGGGCCGCAACGGCGAGGACGCCAGTGCTCCGCCGACGCCTCCGGCAGCACCCAGTGCGCCGGCCGATCCGGCTGATCCAGCCGATCCGCTCGAGGAACCTGCCGAAGCGGCGCCGGATCTGAGAAATCCCGGCGCGCCAGTGGACGGTGCCGATGGCCTGGACGGGAACGATGGCGATGCCGGCGCAGACGGTGCGCCCGGTGCCGACGGGGCACCTGGTTTCGACGGGGGTCGCGGCGGCAACGGCTACGGCGGCGCGTTCTACTTTGATCCGAACTGCGCACCGACGATTCTGCATTGTACGATTCGCAACTGTAAGGCCCTGGGCGGCAACGGTGGCTTCGGCGGCGCCGGCCAGGACGGCCAGGATGGCGGCGACGGTGGCGACGGCCAGGCCGGCCAGGACGGCCAACCCGGCGGTCCTCCGTTTGCAGGAGATGATCCCAATGCGCCGGAGCCGACGCAAGGCGCCGGTGGCGCCGGTGGCGCCGGCGGCAATGGCGGCAACGGTGGTCCCGGTGGGCTCGGTGGTCCGGGCGGCAAGGGCGGCGACGGCGGCGAGGCCTTGGGCGGCGCCATGTACTTCGGCCCGAACTGCCAGCCGATCATTCGCTACTGCACGGTCATTGGTTGCGAGACGCTCCAAGGTCTCGGCAACGCCGGTGGTGAAGGCGGCGCCGGTGGCGCCGGCGGCAGCGGCGGGCTCGCGGCCGAAGGCGGCGCCGGAGGCACGGGCGAACCGGACGGCGCGGACGGCGCGGCGGGAACCGACGGCGTGGGCGCCGATGGTGGCGCCGGCGGTGCCGGTGGGGAGATGGGTGTCAACGGTTTGCGTTCGTGGGCCGGGGCGATCTTCTTCGCCGAGGACTGCGAAGTGCAGATCTACGACACGGCGATCAGCGGCAACTCCGCCCTGTGGACGGTGCCGACGATATCGTATGCCGGTGGGAACGGCGGCGCCGGTGGCACCGGCGGCAGCCCGGGCGGCAACGGTGGCGCCGGTGGTCCCGGTGGCAACGGCGAAGCGCCGGGCGCCGGTGGCGCGGGCGGTGGCGGTGGGACCGATGGTTCGGCCGGCGGGGCCGGTGCCGGCGGTGTGGTCCTCCGCAGCTTCACCAGCAACTTCGGCGGCGCCAATGCCTATCTGTCGAACTGCGTGGTCAAGCTGACCGACACCACGATCGGCTCCAACCTTGTGGAAGCCGACAGCGGCGGCGGCGAGTATTACGCCAACGACTGCGAGGTCGAGCTGACCCGCTGCACGATTGAAGGCAATACATCGGGTCTGTATGGTGGCGGTCAGGCGTTCGAGGTGGGCTGTGCGATTACGGCCAACGATTGCAGCTACTTCGACAACGAGGCCGGCACCAACGGTGGCGGTCTGTACCTGAGCTATGAGTGCCGGCTCGACGTCAACGACAGCACGTTCTCCGGCAACCGCACAGCGGACGACAACGGTTATGGCGGCGGTCTCTTCGGTGGCGGCATCTGGGATGAGGACCGTCTGGATTACTACAACGCAAGCACACTGAACATCCGCGACAGCCAGTTCTCAGACAACGAGGCCGGCTACGGCGGTGGTCTGTACTGGTACGGCCAGGACGCCGATGTCCGCGTCGCCAACAGCGTGATTCGCGGCAACACCGCCATCGAAGGCGGCGGTCTGTATTGGAGCCGCGGCGCGCCGACGATTGAGAATTGCAGCATTCGCGGCAACGACGCGACCGGCCCGCAGTACACCGTGTACGTCCCGGCACCCGCTCTGGACCCGAACGATCCGAGCACGTGGCCTCCTTCGAACACGTGGCCCGATCCGAATGACCCGAATTCGATGTTCGATCCGAACAATCCGTTCACGCCGCCGGATGTGCCCGAGTCCAGGAGCACCGGTCTCGGTCTCGGCGGCGGTCTGGTCTGCTGGTCGTCCAACGCCCTGATCGAGAACTGTTTCATCAGCGAGAACACCACGCTGGGTTCCGGCGGCGGCGTCTACTTCGGCGGCGATCCGTACACCCCCAGACTCAAGAACAGTCTGATCAAGGCCAACGCCGCGACCGTCGACGGCGGCGGCGTCGCCTCGCACTGGTACGCCGCACCGACGATCGAGAATTGTACGATCGTCGAGAACCGGGCATTCGACGCTGGCGTGCCGAACCGCGGCAAGGGCGGCGGCCTGGTCTGCTCGCACAGCAGCAATACGGTGCTGATCAACAGCATTCTCTGGAACAACGAAGCGCAGCAGGGTTCGCAGATTTCGATCGGCAGTGACAGCGATCCGGTCTATCTCCAGCGCCCCGCGACGCTGGCGGTTTCCTACAGCAACGTTCAGTACGGGCGGCTCGGTCTGCACATCGAGTCGGGCCGAACCCTCAATTGGCTCGCCGGCAACATCGAGTCCGATCCGCTGTTCGTCGATTCCTACTTCCTCAGCCAGATCGCGGCCGGACAGAGTCAGGACAGCCCGTCGGTCAACGCCGGCAGCGCCCTGGCGACGCAGCTCGGCCTGGCCGATGCGACCACGCGAACTGACGGCGTGGGCGATGCCGGAACGGTGGACATGGGCTTCCACTACGCCGGACAGGGACGCTATAGACTGGAGGTTGCGGTCGTCGGCGGACATGGGACCGTGACGCCGACGAGCGGATACTACCATGAGTTCGCCCAGGTCACTCTTGTCGCGACTCCGCAGCCGGGCTATCGCGTCCGGCAGTGGATCGGCACCGACGACGACCCCTCGTGGAACCGGAACACCAACGCCGTGACGATGGACCCCGGCGACAAGTTCGTCACCGTCCAGTTTGAACGCGACGTCACCCGCAACATCATTGTGCCGGACGAGTTCCGCACAATCGAGGAGGCGGTGCTGGCGGCCAGTCCGGGCGACACCAACATCATCCTTAAAGAGGGTGTCCACTATGTCAGCAGCGCCGCGGGCATCGACCTGCAGCGCAAGGCCGTCCGGATCATGTCTACCGATCCGAACGATCCGAACATCATTGCCGCCACGATCATCGACTGCGGCGGTTCGCGGTTCGTTCGCCGGCGCGCCTTCCACTTCCAGCGAGGGGAAGGTCCCGATACGTTGATCACCGGCGTGACGATCCGCAACGGCTACTGGATCGGCGCAGTAGGCGTCACCGGCGGCATACCGGCCCGGCCGATTCTGGAGTACAACCCGGATGAGGAGAATCCACCCATCCTGATGGCTTCGGGCACCAGTGTCAGCGGCACCGGCTACGGCGGCGCGATCCTGTGTGAGAACGGCAGTTCGCCGACTTTCCGAAATGTCGTCATCGAGGACTGTATGGTCGTCGGAGCCCAGGGCGGCAACGGTGTGGATGGTAGCCCGATCAGCAATCCAGACTCGGATCGCAATGGCGACTGGGGTGGTCATGCCGGCAGCGGCAGCGGTGACGGTTTCGGCGGCGCGATCGCCTGCCTGGGTGGCAGCAAGCCGACCTTTGTCAATGTGACGATCCGCAACTGTATGGCCCGAGGCGGTATGGGCGGCGACGCCGGCAGCGGTAGCAATCCCAACCAGGGCAGCGGTTGGGCAAGCTGGGGCGGCAATGCGGGCAGTGCCTCGGGCGACGGCCACGGCGGCGCGGTCTACTGTGAGGCCGGCAGTGACGCGGTGTTCCAGAATTGCGTGTTCGCCAACAACCACGCGACCAGCGGTGTTGCGGGCCTGCCCGGCGCGGCGGGGCCCGGCTCCGATCTGAGCGATCCGTATCCCAACCCGGCCGGCCCCGGCGCCAGCGGGATGGTCAGCACCAACGGAACCATCGTCGGCGGCGCCGTCTACCAGAATGGCGCCAATCCCACGTTCGTCGACTGCACCTTCACAGGGAACATGGCCTACAACGCGATCTCGCTTGATCCGACGTTGGCCCTGCTCGGTTTGGAGCAGGAGGAACTGTACACCTATATGCCCGGCGGCGGCATCTACTCCGGTCCGGGCAACACGGTCAAGCTCGAGCGGTGCGAGTTCTCGAGGAACATCAGCAGCGCCGTTTACGTGGACGCCGGTTGCATCGTGGACTTCAACGACTGCGTGTTCAGCCACAACCAGGCCAACGGGCAGAGCGCCGGCGTGGGCTCCTATTCGATCATGATCGACGGTGTCATTGTCTTCCGTCAGGACTTCACGCTCAGCAACGTGCTGGTCGATTACTCCGGCGGCGCCTTGTTTGTCGGGCCGCTCTGTCCGGAGGTGATGCTGCGGAACTGCCAGTTCTACAGCAACAGCGCCAGCGCCAGCGGCGGCGCCGTTCGCCTGATGAGCGACGCCGACATCGTCGGTTGCTCGTTCTCGGGCAACAAGGCCGGCGACAACGGCGGCGCTCTCGAGGGCTACCTCGACTCGGGCAACCCGCAGCAGCCGGCGACCCTCAATTTCGCCCTGCAATCGTGCAGCTTCGGTGGCAATTCAGCCATCGACGGCTTCTACGGCCAGGGTGGCGCCGTGCACTTCGAGGACTTCGAGGCCGTCTTCGCCAATTGTTACTTCCTGGGCAACCGGGCCAAGAACGGCGGCGCCCTGTACCTGACGGCCGGCAACGCGAAGTTCATCGGCGGCATCATCAGCAACAACGAATCGATCGGTGGCAGTGGCATCGACACTCGGACGGGGCTGTCGGTGGCCGATCCGAGTGTGACACTTGTCTCTGATCTCGGGCAGTTGGGCGCCATTGCCGCCGAGCAGGGCGCCGGCGTCGATGTCGGCGGCGGCCTGGTCTGCGCGGCCACCAGTGTCACGATTGAGGACTACACCTTCGAGAACAACACCGCCGGCGGCGCCAAGGGTTCCGGCGGCGCGGTCGCGTTCTACGGCGGCTACGTTGACCACGTCGTCAAGAACTGTCTGTTCCTCGACAACAACGCCAACCGTCACGGCGGCGCCGTCTGGGCGGGTCTGTTTGCCACGCCGAGCGTTACCAACAGCACGTTCGTCGGCAACGACGCCAAGCGTCTCGGCGGCGCGGTCTTCTGCGATTGGGACGGCGACGTGACGATGACCGACTGCATCTTCCAGGACAACAGCAAGGTGGCGGCAGTCGAGGTCGACTTCGCCAATTCGACCCTGACGCACAGTCTGTTCCATGAGAACCCGGACGGCGATTTCGGCGTCTATGACGCGACGACCGCCACCGTTCAGACGATGGTTGGCGCCGAGCTGGATGTGACGAACATCGGTGCCGATCCGCTGTTTGCCGAGGGTCCGCTGGGCAAGGTCTATCTGAGCCAGGCGGCCTCGGGGCAGGAGGCGACCAGTCCGGCTGTTGACGCGGGCAGTCGCCTGGCCGAGGACCTCGGTCTGTCCGAGCTTACGACGCGGACCGACGGCAGCGGCGACGAAGGGGCGGTGGACCTCGGGTTCCACTTCCGCGATCACACGACACTGGAGCAGTTCACGCTGACCACGCGGGTGGTCGGTGGTCATGGAACGCTCGAACCGACGACCGGGCAATACTACGCGGGGACGGCGGTGCCCTTGACAGCCCGGCCGGAGTCGGGTTGGCGGGTGGCCCAGTGGGCCGGAACCACCGACGACGCCTCCAAGAGCGTCAACAACCTGGTCGTCATGGGTCCGGACCGGACCGTGACGGTTGAATTCGACCAGCCGCGGACCATTATTGTCGGCAGCGCTCCGGAGTATACGTCCATCCAGCACGCGATCGACGCGGCCGCCGATGGCGACGTCGTCGTCGTGCCGGCGGGCACCTACGCACCGGCGTTCCCGTTCCCAACGATCGAGATCAGCAACAAGAACATTACCCTGATGGGCTCCAATCCCGACGATCCCAACGTCGTCGCCAGCACCATCATGCGGACGTACCGGTTCGCGATCTCCAACGTCGGGCCAGAAACCATCATCGAGGGCATCACGTTCCGCGATGCGAACTGGGAAGGCGGGGATGCGGTGAACAGTTCGCAAGCCGCAGATGATGGCCCGGATGGAGGCAGTATCACCGGCGGCGCCATGTATATGACCAACGCGTCTCCGACGATTCGCAACTGCAACTTCGTCGACTGTTCAGCCACCGGCGGCGATGGCGCGCCGGGCGACGGCGGTGTGCAGGACGAGCATCCGATGGGCTTTGATGGCGGCTGGGCCGGCTACGCCTATGGCGGCGCCGTGTACATCGGCTACCTCAGCAGCCCGACGTTCGAGAACTGTACGTTCAGCAACTGCTATGCCCAAGGTGGCAACGGCGGCGACGGCGGCGGCGGCGTGCAGAACAACGATGGTGGCCGAGGCGGCACCTGGGAATGGTCGCAGACCATCGAGAACGAGTTGATCCTGGCCGGCTGGGACGGCTGGGAATGGGGTCCCTACCTGGATTACTGGAAGTATAGCGGCTGCGGCGGCGCCGTTTATATCGAATACTACAGCGCGCCGAAGTTCGTCGACTGCACCTTTGAGAACAACTACACCGCCGGCGGTGTCTGCGGTATCGGTGGCACGCCGGAGCCTCGGATCCCGGAGGAGCGTCTGAACATCGAGAATTTCGGCGGCGCCGTCTACATCGGCTCCAACAGCAGCCCGGTGTTCGAAGGCTGTATCTTCCGGGACAACGTCGCCGATACGAACACCGTGGCCGTGCCCGATGACATTTACGTCAGCTACGGCGGCGCGATCGCCTTCGAGGACGGCAGCACGCCGACGTTCATCCGCTGTATCATCGAGAACAACAGCTCCTGTGTCGGTGGCGGCATGTGGTGGTCGAACGCCTCGGCGACGATCGTCGACTGCAACATCGCCGGCAACAGCGCCTACCACGGCGGCGGCATGTACGCGATCGATGCGGTTGGTGTGATCGACGGCTCGCTGGTCCAGCGGAACCTGGCGTTCCTGTCCAACGTGGACGCCAACCTCGTGACCGATCCGAACGTCGGGTTCGGCGGCGTCATGAGCTGGGGCGGCGGCTTCTGTGGCATCGACTCGCCGATCGACATCTACAACAGCGTCTTCACCGGCAACCGATCGCTGTCGTCCGGCGGCGGCATCTATCTCGGCGGCTCCGACCAGGACATTACGGTCGGGCCACGGGTGCACAACTGCCTGGTCACCGCGAATACAGCCGGTCGCGACGGCGGCGGCATCTCCATCTGGAAGTCCGAGCCGATCATCAGCAGCTCGACCATCGCCGACAACGTGGTGACCGGGGCGCTGGGCTCGGCCTACGGCGGCGGTCTGTTCGTCGCCTACGATTCGAACGCCGTCCTGACGGACTCGATCGTCTGGGGCAATACGAGCAACAAGAACGGCTCGCAGGTCGCGGTGACCAACGGCTTCGAGTACGGAGCGCGACCGTCCACGCTGCACGTTCGTCATAGCAACATCCAGCCGAGCCTCGATCCGACGGCCGTGGCAGGCACGGCCCTGGACTTGGTCTTCGTCGTCGATACGACCGAGAGCATGACAGACAGCGTCCTGGCCTTGCGGGCCGCGGCCGCCCAACTGGTGGCGGCGGTGCCGATGCAATCGCCCGATTACCGCATCGCGGTGGTCGATTTCAAAGACTTCAACGAAACGGGTCTGGGCGCAGGAACCGACTACACATTCCGCACGGTTGTCCCGTTCACCGAGGACCCGACGCGGGTGATCAACGGGATCAACACTCTCGGCACGCCTACGGGCGCCGGCGGCGACACCGACGCCGAGTCGGTGTACTCGGCGTTGATCGATACGATCGACGGGACCGCTCTGGGCGGATGGCGCGGCGGGCAGGTCAACCGCATCATCCTGCTGATCGGGGATGGTCCGCCGCACGATCCGGAGCCGCCGACGGGCTACACGCTTTCGACGGTGGTCAACGCGGCTTCGCAGTCGCCGAGCAAACGCATCTTTGCGGTGCAGATCGGCCAGGACCCGCTGACCTCGGTGTACTACACCTCTCTGGCCGGTGGCACGGGTGGTGCGCTGACGCGTGCGTCCAACGCCCTTGGCCTGGCGGCGGCGGTGACACAGAGCATTGAGCTGATCACGCACGTGGCGCCGTCGATCTACGTCTCCGATCAGTCACGGCTGCCCGGTTGGGACGCCGCAGAGGCGACCTGGGACGAGACGACGGGCAACCTCGGCGAGGACCCGTTGTTCATCGCGGGGTACTATCTGGGCCAGACGGCATCGGGCCAGGGACGACAGAGCCTGGCGGTCGATGCCGGAAGCGGTCCGGCCGATGCGCCGGGAATCGATTTGGCCGGTCGCACAACGCGAACCGACGGGGTCGCCGACGCCAATACGGTGGACATGGGCTACCACTATGTCCAGGGCGTGACGCTGTTCACCCTGACGGCCGAGGTGCTGCCCAACGCTGACGACGGGCTGCCGCACGGTTCGGTTAGTCCGGCGTTCGCCGTAGCCTATGAAGGGGCCGCCGACAACATCGTGCGACTCGTCGCCACGCCCGAGTTGGGCTGGCGAGTCAGCCAGTGGTCGGGCACCGACGACGACACGCTGACGGACCTGACCAACACTGTCACGCTGACGCAGGATCGCCAGGTGACGGTGACGTTTGAGAAACGCCGGTCGCGCGTCATCACCGTGCCGGGCGACCATCCGACGATTCAGGGCGCCGTGACCGCTGCCGGTGAAGGCGATACGATCATGGTCGATCCGGGCACCTACTACAGTGGTTATGAGGCCTTTGCCCTGATCATCGACAAGCCCGTGACGATCACGTCGAGAAACCCGAACGATCCGACCGTTGTGGCTTCGACGATTATTGACGGCCTGAGCGCCGTGGCCGGCAATGAGTGGAACAATCTTGGCGTGCTGTTCGGACCGGGCGCCGACCGCAACACCGTGTTCAACGGGTTCACCATCCAGAACTGCGGCGGCAACGCCACGGATGGCGACGACGGCGATCGCGACCTCGGACATCCCAACGGCGGGGACGGCGCACCGATCGAAGGCGCGGCCATGATCCTGCTGCCAGGGGCGGCTCCGGTGATCAAGAACTGCATCTTCCGCAACAACGCGGTGGTGGCGGGCGACGGCGGCGCCGGCGTGGACGCCGATGAAACAACCAACGCCGGTCGCGGCGGCTGGGGCGGCTGGGCCCGCGGCGGCGCGATCTACTGTGCCGTCGGCACGAATCCGAGGTTTGTCAACTGTATTATCGAGAACAACTTCGTGCAGGGCGGCAACGGCGGCAACGGCGGCGGCTACTCCGACGGCGGTGGTCTGGCCAACTACGGCGGCAACTACACACCGCCTGTGATGATCGACATCAATCCGAACAGCTTGGGGGCCGAGACGGCCATGCAGGAGCTGTGGCGGACCTGGCTGTGGGATTTCGCCGCCGATGTCGAGGCCACTTTCGGGACGCAGCCCTATTCGCCGGACACAGGCATCCTCGGCAGTGGCGGATCGTACTTCGGCGACTATCGCTGGTACTCCGGCTACGGCGGCGGCGTCTATATCGACCAGCGCAGTAGCGCCGAGTTCGTCTCGTGCATCATTCGCGGTAACCGCAGCTACGGCGGCATGAGCGGCCAGGGCGGCCAGGCCGGAGCGGCCGGCCGGTTTACCGAACCGTTGATTCCGTTCCAGATGCCGTCCTACGGCGGGGGCGTCTACTGCGCGGCCGAGACGACGGTGGTCTTCACCGGCTGCACCTTCGAGGACAACATTGCGTCCCCGACCACCGCGGGACAGGACCCGAACTTCCGCCTCGATCCGTATATCGGCTTCGGCGGAGGCATCGCCGCGGAAGGCACCGCCAATCTGACGTTCGTCGATTGTAACATCGTCGACAACAGCGCCGATACCGGCGGCGGCATCTATGTCATCAATTCCGGCATCGGCGTCATCGACTGCAACGTGACGCAGAACACGGCCCTGCGCGGCGGCGGTCTGGCCGGCATGGGCGGTTCGATCGGCGTCGCTGGCAGTCGCATCTGGAACAACTGGGCGATTACCGACCAGGACGATCCGAACGACGATGACATCGCACCGATCGGCGGCGGCCTGCTCTTCTCATCGGCCAACGCTCTGGTCGAGGACTGCGACGTTGCGGGCAACATCTCGGACGGCTCCGGTGCTGGGGTCTATCTGCGCGGCCAGAACGCCACGCAGATCGTCAACTGCCTGATCCGCAACAACCGAGCCTACCGCGACGGTGGCGGCATCTCGACGAACTGGTATGCCGAACCGACGATTCGCAACTGCACGTTTGTCACCAACGGGGCGCCGGGCACGCCCAGCGATCCGAACAACACCGGATTCGGCGGCGCCATCTTCTGCGGTTATCTCAGCGAGGCGACGGTGGTCGACTCGATTCTCTGGGGCAACGCGGCTCGCCTCGGCGGTGAGTTGGCCGTCGGCAGCGGATACGATCTCGATCCGCTCTGCGGCACGCTCCGTGTCTCCTACAGCGATATCCGTGTCGGTCCTAACGACATCTGGGTCGATCCCGGCTGCACGCTGGCGTACGGGGAGGGCATGATCAACGCCGATCCGATGTTTGTCAGTGGGATGCTGGGCGACTTCTATCTGAGCAATCGCAGTGCCGGCCAGTCGCGGACGAGTCCGGCCGTCAATGCGGGCAGCGACTTTGCCGGCAACGTCGGGATGGCGCGATCTTCGACCCGCACCGACCACGTTCCCGACACCGGTCGCGTGGACATGGGGTATCACTATCCATTCCTCGAACCGTGCAAGTTCTGCGATCTGGTCTTCGACGGGATCATTGACTTCCAGGACTTCGCCGCCTTCGCCACGAAGTGGCTTGATGAGAACTGCTCCGAGACGAATGGGTGGTGCGATCAGGCGGATGTGACGTTTGATTCCCATGTGAACGTCCGCGACCTGACGGTGCTGGCCGACTGCTGGCTGGTTCAGGATACGACGCCGCCTCTGCCGGACCCGGCGGAGTGGGAAACCCTGCCTCGGCTGGACGGCGGCACCGCGCGGATGGTGGCCAAAGAGGCGGTCGATGCATGGGGCTGGCCGGTGGAGTACTACTTTGAGAACGTCAGCGGCGGCGGCCACGACAGCGGCTGGCAGAGCAGCCGGGTCTACAACGACACGGGCCTGTCGAGCGGTCGGCAGTACGGCTACCGCGTCAAGGCGCGCGATGCCCTGGGCAACGAGACGAAGTTCTCGGCCGTCCGCTACGCCGGTATGGCTGACAGGATGCCACCGATTCCCGATCCGTACATCCTGCCCAATGCGGTGGTGACGTCGCAGACGATCACGCTGATTGCGACCGAGGCCTTCGACGACAACGGCGTACAGTACTTCTTCGATACGAACACGCCGGGCGCCAACGACAGCGGTTGGATCAATACGAATACCTATACCGATGTCAACCTGGCGCCGGGGATGACGTACTGCTACCGCGTCAGGGCCAGGGACATGTCGGCCAACCAGAACGAGACCCCGTACTCCGCCTGGAGCTGCTTCACCACGGGGCTCCCGGCTGATCCGACGCCACCGACGCCGAATCCGATGGCGTTCGACCCGAACGGTCTGCCACGCGAGTACGAGATTCCGAATCCGGACCCAGAGCTCGACTTCTGGGTCGAGATGATGGCGGTGACTGCAACGGACGACAGCGGCGGGGTCGAGTACTACTTCGAATGCGACCTCAAACCCAAGGTCTACCCCGCCGGCTTCAGCAGCGGTTGGCAGGCCGATCCGGTCTGGCGTGTCCGCATCGGCAGACAGAACCAGGGATTCAAGTTCCGCGTCCGGGCCCGCGACGCCGAGGGCAACATGACGGGCTGGTCGGATTGGGTAATGGCGACTGCCAGGCCGGATCAGCCGGCCTTGGAGACTGATGACGAAACCGGCGCAGGGGCGGTTGTCCAGTAGCGCTCGGTCCACAGGCCCGACAATGAGGATTCCGCTTAGCCCCGGCCGTCAGTGGTCGGGGCTAAGTCTTTTCTCCTGGCACAGTGTGTTCGGCGGCCCGTCGATGTCGACGTCGGTCAGGTTGTCTTTGCCTATCCTCTATCGCCCGATGAATCGAGAACGCCGGTCACGCATAGGCAAGATTGAGGATCGAATTGGCGAGGACCACCGCCACGGAAACCGCAATGGTCAGCTTGCCGCTGGTGTGGTTTGACCTCGACCAGGACAGAAAGCCCAGGACCAGGCCCGCCAGCCCCAGGGCATTGGCCACAGCCAGGAACACAGCGATGTTCCCTATAACGTCGGGCTGGGCCTGTGTGGCAATCAGACGCACGCGGTTGGCGCCCTGGCCGATGAGGCCCCACGGCAGGCTGCCTTGGGCGGCCTCTTCATTGCCCCCATCGTTGCCGATGGTGTTGTAGTTGTAGATGCTTCCCGCCGCCAGCAGGGCCTGCCCGCCGATAAAAACCCAAGCCAGCAGGACCAGTACGAGACTACGGGTGCGTCGCTTCTTGTTGTCCTGTGTTGCAGACATCGTATGTCTCCCGAAAAAGGGCCGAATCGTTCGTTCCGCAGGGGGGGCGTGCGTGGCACCGATCCAAGTCACCGTGGCCGCCCGAGACGACCTACTTCCATCGGGTCCATGTAAACCATAACAATGCCTGGAGCGGCAGGCAAATCGAGTCCGTATGTCTCTCCCATCGCACGGGCAACGGCGTCTTTTGGATGTCCTGAGGCCTTCTACTGCAGGTGTGCTACGTCATACTCCGTCCTGCCGATCGGTTTTGGCGGGGGCGTTGGCCATCCGACGAAGCAGATCGCGCAGTCTCTGTGGCTCGTTCATGGCATATCTCATGAGCGCGTCCAGTTCGGCGTCGACGAGCCGGTGGAGTTGCTCGATCCGTTCGTTCTCCCTGCGAACAGCCTGCATGATGTCCGTCTGGGTGATGATCCCGCAGACCTTTCGAGTGCGGTCCATGACCACCAGGCGGTGAAGCCGCATCGTGTCCATCCTTCTGCCCGCACTGAGGACCGAGTAGGTCGGCGGGATGGCGACGATGGGAAACGACATGATGTCCACGACCTGCGTCGTCGCCGGATCCTTGTGCAGGGCCACGATGCGTCGGAGCAGGTCCTTTTCGGTTACGATGCCCGCGACTTCCTGGCGATGGATCGCGACCAGGCAGGAGATCCCGTTGGCCGCCATGACCCGGGCAGCCTCGGTGGCGGTGGCCCCGGTTTCGATGGTGGCGACCTTTGTGCTCATGACGTCGGAAACAGCGTTCAACGGACTGATCGAGATGAGTCCTCGTATGACGTCGGTCTGTGTAATGATGCCCACCAGGGCGCCTGCATCCACCACAGGTAGTCTCTTGATGCCCCTGGCCTCCATCGTGCGGCCTGCGACCATCACACGCTCATCCGGGGACACCACCGCGACAGGGCTGGACATTCGCTGAGCGATCTCCAAGCGACGAAAGTCCGTATCGGCGGCGGCGATCCCTTTGAGGATGTCTTTGTCTGTGAGGATACCGATCACCTTCTCCTCTTCGGTAACGACGACACAGGAGATGTTGTTCTCCGACATTCGCCTCGCTGCGGCGAAGACGGTGTCATCGGAGCTTGCCGTGACAATCTCCCTGCCCATGATATCGCTGACTCTGAGTTGCTCGCGGTGGGCTCCAAGCCCTGGAGGAACAGTTGCTTCCCGATGTTCCCTCGTCGCCGGTGCCTCTGCCAGTATGTCCATCGATTCGCTCCCGAAAACGACCTGTTACATGTCTCCGCGTATTGGCTTGCGGATGAAACGCCAGCTTCCGTACCTGGGTCTGTTTCGGCCGATTCCGGACAAGACTTCGAAAAAGCCGGGTGTGGCAGGGAGATTGCCTGCGAAAATACGTATTCTCCCGTATTTCGCGAATGTGCGGGCCCATTGTGGATCGGTTGATGCGATGGTATCCTGAAGGCGGGTGGATGTTGATACGATGCCGGAAGGCCGGAAAGGAATCATGGATCCATTTGACAGGGCACGAGAGCTTCTGCGTCGGTTCAAGGGCGACGCTTATCTGTTCGGTCGCGGTGCGCTCGACAGGATCGGGCCTTGGGTCCGGCAAGCGGGCGATAGGGTTGCCTTGGTTCGCGGCACTTTTGCAGGCAGCGACGGATATGTGCAGCGGATCCACATGGCCTTGGCGGACGCCGGTGTCGAACTGGCGACCGAGGTTCGAGGAGCGCGTCCCAACGCCCCGTGTGAAGACGTCTTTCGTATCCGGGACGAACTGGCCCGGGCCGAAGTGGACGCCGTAGTCGGTTTTGGCGGAGGCAGCACGATCGACGCCACTAAGGCGGCGCTGGTGCTCGGGATGGCGGGTGGGCAGCTCGATGATTACTTCGGCACGAGTCTCGTATCAAAGGTCCTTCGTCGATCGAGTCGATCACTGCCAGAATTCGTGGCCATTCAGACTGTGGCCGGTTCGGCGGCGCACCTGACGAAGTACTCAAATATCACCGATCTGTCCACCGGGCAGAAGAAGCTGATCGTGGACGACGCCATCGTTCCGGCGTATCCGGCGTTCGACTACGAGACGACCTTCAGCGAACCGGAGGCCCTGACGGCCGATGGAGCCTTCGACGGGATGTCCCACATGATCGAGGTTCTCTACGGCGCGGTGGGCAAGCCGCACTATGCTCTGGCAACCGAGATCGTCCAGGTGGGCCTGCCATTGATTCTCGAGCACCTGTCCGACGTGTTGAATGATCCGAACCACCACCGAGGGCGGGAGGCCCTGGCCTTGGCGACCGACCTGGGTGGCTACGCGATCATGATCGGGGGCACCAACGCGGCGCACCTGACGAGTTTCTCGCTGGTTGATCTCCTGCCGCATGGGCGGGCCTGTGGCCTGATGAATCCGTACTATACCGTCTTCTTTGCGCCGGCGATCGAAGGGCCGCTCCGTTGCATCGGGCAGATCTGGCGGCGGGCCGGCTTGACGACTACCGATTTCCAGGCCCTGGCCGGACGCGAACTGGGCATCGCCGTCGGCGAGGCCATGCTGGCCTTTGCCCGGGAGGTGGGCTTGCCGACTCGCCTGGCGGACCTGGAGGGCTTCTCATCGGCCCATGTGAGCCGGGCATTGGCGGCGGCCAAGACCCCCGAATTGCATATGAAGCTCCAGAACATGCCGATTCCCTTGACGGCCGAGATGGTGGATGATTGCATGGGGCCCGTTTTGGAAGCAGCGGCCCAAGGCGACCTCGCCCTTGTGCCAGCCGCTTCCACGGATCGCTGGAGCCACCCATAGTGCCAGGGTCCTTCCAAGACGGCGATAGCCGGCCCAGGTGCAATGCATCGCCCTGGCGCACTGCAAAAACGTGCCGGTGGGGTTTGATTCATCACAGGCGGTTCCGTATACTGCCACATGAGTGTGCTTGATTTGGGCACGACCGAATGGGGACGGATGCATGATTTGGGGATGGACACATATGAGCCGACGACGATGGTCACCTGTGATGGGGTGGCGAGCTTTGGTAGTTCCGGCGGTGGTTCTGATGTTGGCAGTTCCTGGGGCAAGGGCCATGCAGGAACTCCCCCCGACTTCTTCAGCGGCGCTCGATGGGGCGGCCCAAGCTTTTGCCCAAGGGCGGTTGGATGAGGCGGCCAAGGGATTCGAAACGGTGGCACGCGATGTCTCGTCTGCGTCGTTCATTCGCGGTTTGGCTTTGTTTGGACTGGCCGAGGTGGCGATGGCGCAACAGGATGTACCCGCGGCCGTCGCGGCATGGGGACGTCTGGCGGCCGATGTGACATTGCGGCGGTTCCATCGTGACGCGGC